>CALARM010000704.1 GCA_937888925.1 uncultured Synergistia bacterium
TAAGTATTTTTATTCTCAAATAGTTATCCAGAAAGATGATATTTTCCTTACTATGCCAGATAACGGTCTTAAGATTGTAAATATGAAGACAAAAAAAGAAATAACTCCTGAAAATAAAGAGAAAAATATAGAACAGGATATAAACGGAAGAAATTTGTTGTTTGCCATTGATGACGGAGTCCTATATATCAAAGACCTTGACGGAAAGAATGGTATAATTGTATATAAATATGACGGTAACGGTAAAGTTTTATTTAACACCTCCATAGAACATACGGATATAGAGATTAAAGGAGATTTACATTATTATCACCGCTACCTCAATTATTTTACTCATAATAATAAGTATCTTATATTTACAACCAATGTATTTGAAAAGAAATATAATCTTACCAGAATAGTAGAACTTAAAAGGGGAGAGGTAAAAGAAGCAAAATTAATTGTATCGGGAATTTTAACGGATGAAAAAGAAAATCTTACAGGTTTATTGAGCCTCGACGATGAAAAAGATATTCTTACCCTTTATGATTTTTATGGAAAGACGAAAAAATGGGATTATAAATTTCCCGGCAATATATACAGTGAAACCACATCTGCTCTGTCATACGGAAATATTCTTGCAGTGGCTTATTACTGCAGAATTTCTACAGGTTCAGAACTTATGGCACTGGATATAAATACGGGAAAATTACTCTGGAATGCCGATGTGGTTCAATTAATGATACCTCATTCGGAATATTATAATACTGTAACTCTGGATAGATATAAAGATAAGATTCTTATGGCAGGTTATGAAAGCGGAGGAACCTACCTTCAGGTCTTTGATATAAACAGCGGAAAAAGACTTTATGAAGATACTGATAAAACATGGTGATTTTCATAATGCCTGTGGCCTCAATAAATCTTTTATAAGATAAAACATAGATGAAATAAAGAATATAACAGCCAGAGTAATACCTGTAATAGCCAGTAAAGGAATGCCTGCCAGGAGAATATGACCTGTTACTTTCTGGAATATAAGAACTGCCGCAGTTACGGAAATATGCCAGAATATCCACAGAAAAAAGAGTTTTAAATTAATATTTCCCGACGAAAAGGCTATTTCTTTTTCAGGCTCCTTGTTTTTCCCCATCACCTTAAATATAAGAAATAAAATTAATATAATAATTGCCGAAATTACCGACATCGGTATGAGAGGAATATCCATAGATTTATGGCCATGAGCCAGATTTGTACCGACAAGAAGAAAGACTATATATATAATTACTGTAAATATGAGCAGATATTTTCTTTCCTTTTTGGAAAGCAGTATATTTTTTATTTCTCCCGTATATCGTAACAGTAAAATCCATAGAAAGAGGACTGTTGCTGATATAGCCATGTGTCCTATCAGAAATAATACATTCCTATGTCCGCTTATGAGCTGACCGTAAACTGCAGGTAACAGTATAAATGGTATAAGCATAACGAGTAAATCTATCCGTTTTTTTCCGGTTATCGGGAGAGGGAAGGAGAGAACTCTTTTTGCCAGATAGAGGGGCATTAAAAATGAGAAAAAAGCGTGATAGAAGAGAATTACAAATAGAATTGGCCCCGGAGATACTCCACAAATACGGATCTCATCAGGTTTTAATCCGTAAAAGGTAACTTTCGCCACATAAGTTTCCGTAATAATCCCTACGAGGAAACCGAATAGATACATTATATAAAAGTTTTTTTCTTTGCATCTCATAAGGGCATCTATGAAAAAAATATAAAGAAGGCCGTAAACGAGATAAATAAAGGGATTAAGAAGTGCCAGCGGATAGTTTGTTGAAATTACTTCCGCACAGAAGGAACCGAGAGCGGAAAAGGTTATATAAAATAAGTATTTTTTGAGACTTTCTTTCATAAAATTATTACCCTATATTTTTTTACAATCCCTGAAAAATTCCCATATGACTTCACTGGCATTAATGTCCCTGCAGGTTTTCCCCACAATATTCTCCGGCAGATACTGCCACCCTCCCGGCCATGTATGGCCTCCTCCTTCTATTGTATAAAGGATTACTTCTGTCCCGTTTTTCCCTTCACTGTAAATTTTTTCTTCTACTTTCGTTCCGTCCTCACGATCTTTATCAGGAATAACTATTATTCTCGCCTGTGGTTTACAGTGATTGTAAGAGACCCAGAATTTTACCGTATCTTCAGTAGAAAGGACTCTGTCTCTGCTTTTTCCAAGAAATTTTATTTCCCCTCCGTTCCAGACAACTTTATCCTCTGTTCCGTTCATTATGAGCAGGGGAAATGCTTTACTTTCTTTATGGTTTTTATATAATTCTTCAGAGAGACTTGCTGATACAGGAGCAAAGGCAGTAATTTTATCTGAAAGTTCGAAGGCAAGCCTGTAACACATATGACCTCCGTTTGAAATTCCTGTAGCATAAACTCTGTTCCTGTCTATGTTTATATTTTTTTCTAAATGATCGATGAGAGAAGATATAAAACCCACGTCATCAATATTTTCCTTTGATGCTTTTTCATCCATCTTTCTTCCGTCATTCCACTGTTTATCTATTCCTTCAGGGTAGACGATGATAAAAGTTTCTTTTTCCGCTAATTTACAGAATCCTGTGAGTTTCTCCATAGATTTTGCATTGCCGTAACCTCCGTGAATTGCTATTACAAGAGGAACAGTCCTGCTTTTATTATAAGTTGACGGAATAAAAATATCAAAGGTTCTTTCAAGATCCTTACATGTTATGGTGCAACTGTAACAACCGGGCTTATGAGGAACAGTATTTTTTTCTTCTGTCTTCACCTGCCTGCAGCATAGATTTAGTATGGTTATAAAAAAACAGAGGGAATAGAAAATAAGATTTACTTTCCTCATAATAACATTCCTTTCATATTTTGCTTTATATCTCTTTTCCATTCACATGGCCCGAATTCCTGCCTGCCACGTACATAACATAAGGCACAGGATATTAATATTATACCTGTGCTTTATGTTTTTACCGAGCTGACTATTTCCTTAATTAATATAATTATCTTTTGATACTTATACAAAATACCCTTGAACTGAGAAAAAATAATTAACCCGTACTATGGCTAAAATCTGGCATAGGCAAGCCATCTCATTTGTTCGAACTTATCCATGACTTTTAATGCTTCTTCCTGAAAGTCCTTTTCTGTGTCAAAGTTTTTGCCTGAAGACATGTAAGCTATATTTAACATTTCTTTTAATTTGAGTTTACCTGAAGATAGCGATAATAGTTCATATTCAAGAGGAGAGAGAATATATGAGCCGATTTGCGGATATCCCCTGTCATATGAAATAAGACCCCATAGTTCAAAAACCCTCTGGGGATGCCAGGAAAGTAACCTGTCAGGCGGTATGTCACCTGATCTTTTCAGTGCTTCACAGGATATTAAATTATAATAACGATGGTAAATGTTGTGATGCCTGAATATATTGATAAACCACCGGGAATAAACTCCATATTTACGAGCCAGTTTATAGTTTGTAATAATTATATCTTCAGGTATTTTCCCGTTTATATAAAAGTCGTCCATCTTTTTTACAATCTGCCTGTTCAGTTCATTTCTGACATTAAAGAGCTTTATCCATGAGAATTGTTCTGTTTCTGTAAGAGGTATATCTTCAAGGGCCTGTGCTGTTCTTTCTGTTACCAGTTTTATGCCGAATTTTTCAGGTGTAAGACTTACAGCAGTACCTGAATAGGGCATGAGAAAGAAACCGAGAGAATCAAAACTACCGGGAGCTATATCCATAAGGTTCATAATCAGGTTTATGTCTTCCTTTAACGTTTCATCACTTTCTACGGGGCCTCCCACTATGATATTGCCGGTAATCTGTTTGATCCCTGCCTTTACGCTTTCCCTGATTACTGTTTCTATCATTTCTTTAGTGGTTTGTTTTCTGTAAAGAGAGAGAACTTTATTCGATCCTGATTCTATACCTATAAAGAGTTTTACAAGTCCTGCCTGTGCCATTTGCTCCATCATTTCAGGCCATCTGTAAAGGGTCTGTACATGGCCTTCACAGAACCATACAAAATCTTTCTCTTTTCTTAATTCCGATAAACCTTTGCAGAATTCGTTTATCCTTGCTGGATCAAGAGTAAAGGTATCATCGATAAAAAATATATATTTACAGCCGGGATGTCTCTGGAAATGAACTTTTATTTCATCCAGGACATTCCGGACTTTTCTGAAGCGAACTTTTCTGGTATTTCCTCCTTCATAACAGAAAGCGCATCTGTAAGGACATCCTCTTCCTGTCATGACAGGAATAATATTCCATTTTTCATGGCCTTTTTCCAGGCGAAAATCAGGCCAGGGAAGGCTGTCCAGGTCTTCAATGGGCTTTCTGTCAGGTGTAAATACGATATTCCCCTGGCTGTCTCTGCAGCAGAGTCCGTCGATTTCTTCAACTTTTTTGTTTTTATTTATATAAGAATCCAGGAGTTCTAAAAGAGCAAATTCACCTTCACCCAGTACAACTGCATCACAGCCTGATTTCTCCATAAATTCTTCGTCTATGCCAGTAGCCTGAGGGCCTCCTATAAATACCGGAATATTCCATTTTTCTTTTATATATCTGCAAAAACCGGGAAGAAGCCATATGTTTTCATAATCACTGTAGAAACCTATGGTTTTTGCTCCTTCTTTATCCATTTTCTCATTAATCCACTTCAGAGCTTCTGCAGAAAATCCTCTGAACATTTCTGCACTGTAGCCTTTTTCCCTGAGGAATACTGTAAGCATATTCAGCCCTATAGAGATATCTTCCGGCACAGAGCCAAAGTAATCTCTATGAACATCCAGGAGTAAAATATCATATGACATAATTTACCTCTTATATTCTGGCATAAAGGAGCCAGAAGTTTCTTTCGAAATTTTTTAATATTTCTTCAGCAGTTTCCTTGAAAGAATTAAAGTCTTCAAACCGGTTACGGAACTTTGTATAAATCTGTTCCATTACTTCATACAATTTTAATTTCCCTGTTGAATGAATCAAGAATTCATATTCAAGGGGAGAAAATATATATGTTCCTATGGAGGGATAACCACCGGTGAAATCCATTATGCCCCATATATGGATAGTCCTTTGAGGCCTCCAGTTATGTAATTCTTCGTAAGGAATATCCTGTGAAGGATATAAAGCTTTACGGAGCATAAGAGTATAATAGTTAAATAATACAGGATTTTCCTTCAAGGTTTTTTCATACCATTGAGATGTTATCCCGTGATCTTCATAGAGGAGAAAATGAGTTTTTATTCTTTCATGTCTTTCTTCAGGCTTCAGGTTTTCTTCATCAGGATTCCGGCAATCTATATTTTCTTTATTTTGTGATGATAGATTTACGGTTTTTTTATCTTTATGTGAGATATTATAACGGTCTTTTAATAAATTGTCTGAAGAATAAACATTTTTATACCAGTTGCTTGTAATTCCGTAATGTGCCATGAGATGGAAATCCCGGGCCATACGTTCCTCTGAAATGGCATTTTCTCTGAAGATTTCCTTCATTTTTTCCCTGATAAAAGAGACAAATTCCTTTCTCATCGCAGTAATTCTCTCTCTTGAGAGGCTTTCCGTCTCTATGACAGCCAGATCTCCCATAGAAGTAATACCATGTGGATCTATTATTTTTATGCCGAAATCAGAAGGTCTGTCTGTTATGGCAGTACAGGGAAAAGGCATAAAAAGGGTTGATGTAAGGTCTACCATGCCGGGGCCTGCTCTCATAAGCCTCTCTGAAAATTGTTTTGTTTCCTCAAAGGTTTTTTCTGTTTCTCCTGCTCCTCCTATTATTATATTGCCCGCAAGATGAGGCAGATTTTTTTTCATTACTATATGCACTACCTCTTCTATCTGCTCTACAGTCGCGTTTTTCCTGTAAAGTTTGAGCACCGGAGGAGACCCTGATTCTATACCTATCTGCATACGAACAAGGCCTGCTTCTAACATCATTGAAACCATATCAGGATATTTTATAATATTACTGACATGGGCATCACAGAACCACACGAAATCGTAGTTTTTCCGTAACCCTGCCAGCCCGGTAGAGAAAGCTTCAATACGTTTTATATCAAGGGTAAACGTATCGTCGCCGAACCATATGTATTTTATGCCGGGATAATAGTTCAGAGCTGTTTCTATTTCATTTATTACATTCGTGACGCTTCTTAACCTGACTTTTTTAGCGATATTTCCTTCATAACAGAAAGCACATCTGTAAGGACATCCTCTTCCTGTTAGAATGATAAGATTTTTCTTGTTTTCTCTTACTGTGGACTTACTATCAGGCCTTCTTACAGGGATATTGTCCAGATCTGACAGGGGCTCTCCCGGCGGAACTGTAACTATTTTATCATTGTTTAAATAAGATACTCCGGCTATTTTATCTATAGAGCCTTTATTATAGAGGAAAAATTCCAGCAGTTCATAAAGCGGATATTCTCCGTCCCCTCTGACAAAAGCATCACACCCGGACTTTTTCAGGAAATCTTCTCCCAGTGCTACAGCCTGAGGACCTCCGACAAAGATTTTTATATCTTTTATTCCCTTTATATAAGAACTGAAACTTTCTACTGCTGAAACATTTTCGTAATCGCAGTAAAATCCAATGGCTTTCAGATTATGTTCTCTTTGAATAAGTTCGAGACCATTGTGCAGAGATCCGGAAAAAATTTTTGATTCATAACCTTTATCTTCTATAAAAGCTGCAAGGGATCTCAGTCCGAAAGGTTCCGTAAGTTCATAGGAATTTCCTGTCCCCAGACGTTGAATATAGAATAATATGATTCTGCCTTTTAGATATCTATCCGCCCTGTCCTTCATATCATGTTCCTTCTTGTAATTACAGTATGTCGCCGCTTTTATATATTATATTATTTTGCATATATTTTTATTTTCCTACTGAATATATGAATTATTATAGTTTTCTTTATTTTTCAATTCTGATATAATAGTTACAGGAGTTGATAATTGTGGCAGATACAGTAAAAAAATCAGAGAAAAAATTTACATATTCTGATTATGCTACCTGGCATGATGATAAGAGATATGAGATAATAAGCGGACAGGTTTATACTATGGCGCCAGGTGCAAGTGATATGCATCAGGATGTATCTGTTCAACTGGTTGTAGAAATTGGGAGTTATCTTCGAGGTAAAAAGTGTAAAATTTATCATCCCCCTTTTGATGTAATATTACCGGAAGATGGGGACACTCTTGAAACTGCAAAAAATATAGTACAGCCTGATATATTTGTTGTATGTGATAAAGAGAAAATAATACATAGAGGATGTTATGGTGCTCCTGATCTTGTTGTGGAGATCCTGTCGCCGTCAACAGCAAAGAGAGATATAAAAGATAAACGTAAGCTATACCAGAGATCCGGTGTTAGAGAATACTGGATAGTAGATCCTGTTCATAAGACCGTGCAGGTTTATAAAGTTGATGAAGAGGGAAAGTATAGTTTCCCTGAAACATATACAGAAGATGATAAAATTAAAGTAGGTATATTTAATGATGAACTGGAAATAGATCTCTCTGTAGTGTTTGTAAAATAATATGTGTGATAAATTATCTGAAACTTATATATATCTGTTTTTTTTACAGAGACTCCTTTTCAGAGATTCCTTTGAATTTATAGAGCCTCTGGGCTTATTCAGTCTTGCCGCTTTTATCGAAGAAAAAGGTTATAAGGCTGCAGTTTTTTCAGGCACTTTAACAGAAGCTGTTTCTATTCTGGAAAGAGACATAGATAAAATAAGTGCCGTCGGCCTGTACTGTGACTTTGAAAATGTTTCTGCCGTAGAAAGTTTTAGCTCCTGTATAAAAGAAAGATGGAATATACCTGTCATAGTCGGAGGTCCTCAATCAGTAGCTCTCGGTAAAGAATTCCTTTCTGCTTCACGATGTGATATCATAGCCAGAGGTGAAGGTGAATATACTTTATGGTATCTTCTGGAGTATTTTTTCTATGGCAATAAAAAATTAACTGATATACCTTCTATTACTTATCTTGATGAAGATTCTAACCTCATAAAAAATCCTCAGGGAGAATTAATTAAAAATTTAGATTCCCTTCCTTTTCCGAAAAGTTCATGCTCTCTTACCGGTAAAAAGAATAATATTTCTATTATGACAGGGAGAGGCTGTCCCTTCAGCTGTGCTTTCTGTTATCAGAGCGGTATTGAGAAAAATGTCAGACTGAGGAGTGTGGGGAGTGTTATCGAAGAAATAAAATACTGCCTTAAAGATAACCCTCACGCCAGATATATCTGGTTTGCTGATGATACCTTTACTCTCAATGAGAAACGTATGAAAGATTTCTGCAGGGAACTGTCGCTTTTGCGCCGCGAAAGGGATTTCGTATGGTTCTGTGAGGGCCATCCTGCCACACTGGTTAAATGGCCTCATATGATTAAAGAAATGGTTTCTGCAGGGCTTGTAAGAATGCAGATAGGTATAGAAACAGGCTCGAAATCTGTTATAGATAAATATAATAAAAAAACAACACTGGAAGAGATCGAAGAAGCTGTCAGACTCTGTCATGAAGCAGGTTTGCCCCAGTTGTGCGGAAATATTATTATCGGAGGTGCCTTTGAAAATAAGGATACCCTTGAAGAAACTGCTGAATTTATAAAAAAAATTATGACTGTCGCCCCCGGCATGGTTGATATAGGTCTGACTCTCTTTATGCCTTTTCCCTGTACTACTATGACAGATAATCCGGAAAAATTCGGTATGAAAATAATAGATAACATGGCTGTGACTTCTACATGTGATTATCCTGTAGTGGAAACCGAAGAATTAAACCTTTTCGATATTGCCAGGGGAAGAAAAGAAGTTTTTTACTGCCTTTTAAAGACTATGAGAGATTTATTGAAAAAAGGGATGGTTCCCCATAAATATATTAAAGAACATTACAGGCTCAGTATTAACTATGGCATAGGCAGTTTCTGGCATAATGCCGTTTATGGTAAAGACACATTCCTTAACAGATATTATAAACTTTTAGTAAAAACCTCTGCAAAAACTATGGAAGATATAGGGGAAAAAGAATTGTACAGATGGAAACCTCTCCGTGTGTTTATGCTCTCCAATGCACTATCATGGGATAATTTTTCTCCTGATATTACAGGATATATCTTATCACCTCTTGAATATGAATTAATGCTCCTGTGCAGCGGAAAAATATCACTGGAAGAAATTATCGAGATTATCTGTGAAAAATTTAATCAGAGATTTGACAGCAGGCAGGAAGGTGAAGAACTGATATATAATATTATTAAAAAATTTCAGAGAAAACACTGGATTGTTTTTGTACCTTCTTAGAACGATTAATATCCTCGCGTTACGCGTTACGATATAAACTGTAAATACTATGTAGTTATTTCCTGATAACTCCTTAGTGCCGGCAGTAATAAATAAGACAACGGATAATCTATAAATTTGTCTTCTCCCGTCACAGTTCACGGAGACATTGAAAGGAGATATTTTGAAAGGCAAGATTTTACTTTTTAATATAT
>CALARM010000705.1 GCA_937888925.1 uncultured Synergistia bacterium
TTAATTATTCTGTCATAACAGAGAAAAGCTGGTTCCTTATTCCGAAGATGACTCTACCTGTATTTGATTTAAATTCCATATTGATAATAATTCCTGCAGCTCTTGTCGTCATGTCTGAACATATAGGTCATCTTTTTGTAACAGGTCATATTGTCGGAAGGGATCTCATAAAAGATCCGGGACTTCACAGATCCATGTTCAGTGATGGATTATCCACTTTTCTATCGGGATTTACAGGTTCTGTGCCGACTACTACCTATGGAGAAAATATGGGTGTTATGGCTATTACAGGCGTTTACAGTGTATGGGTCATAGGAGGAGCGGCAGTTATTTCCATCATTATGGCTTTCTTTGGAAAACTCTCCGGAGCAATCTTAAGTATTCCCATACCTGTTATGGGAGGCGTAAGTTTACTTCTTTTCGGAGTCATTGCCGCATCAGGAATAAGAATGCTTGTAGAAGCCAGGGTAGATTACAGTAAAACAAAAAATCTTACTCTTACTGCTATAGTATTTATTGCAGGCATAAGCGGGATAACCATTAAACTTGGCGAAGTAGGTCTCAGCGGTATGGCTCTTGCTACAGTCGTGGGTATGATATTAAGCCTCATATTTTATGTTCTTGATAAATTACATTTAACAAATGACCGGTAATAAAAAGTGAAATATTATTATGGCGGAACATTTAGTTAACTGAAATCTGAATCTGATAACTAAGTCTATTTTCTGTCTTTTGTTTCCTGTCCCAGATGTTTTTGCATCAGACGTAAATAGAAATACTCCTGCATCATCCGATCATCGGGAAATTCATTCATTGCTTTTTCCCATAACATCTGTTTTGTTTCATGTGAGAGTACTTTATCTACAGGGTGATTGCTTATTTCTTTAACTTTCATAAGTGAAAATCTCCTCTTTAAGTTATCATAGTCATTCTCCCTATCTCTCACCGAAAAAGCCAATTATTATTATAACATAGAAATTGTCATGATTAAATAGAATGAAAAATTTTATTTTAAGTGTACGCCATTTCTTTGATGGAAGGAAGGCCTTCACTCTTAACCATTCACATCCATGGCAGAAGATTTAAATCTACATTGCCTCCCGATAATATAATACCTGTTTTTTTACCTTTAATATCCATCTTTTTCTCCGTTATAGCGGCAAAAGGTACTGATGATGATGGCTCTACAATGATTTTCATTCTTTCCCATATGAGTTTCATTGATGAAATAATGGATTCTTCGCTGACTGTAACTATATTATGGACATATTGTTTTATTATACGGAAGGTGTTTTCTCCGAGGGATGTAAGAAGACCGTCTGCAACAGACAGAGGGGGATTTGGAGGATAAATTACTGAATCACGAAATGATCGGAAAGCGTCATCTGCGAGGGCAGGTTCTGTTCCCGTTACCATCGTAGAAGGCGATAAATAATAAGTGCATAAGGCAGTGCCGCTTAAAAGACCTCCTCCTCCTACAGGAGTCATAATAATATCCAGTTTGCCGGTTTCTTCTAACAATTCAAGTGCTGCTGTGGCCTGTCCTTCTATGACTTTCATATTATTATAGGGGTGAATAAATACTGCTCCTGTATCTTCTATGACCTGTTTCAATGTTTTTTCTCTGTCTGCCAGTGTGGGCTTGCATAAAATGATATTCGCTCCGTAGTTCTTCACTGCTTCTATTTTGACTTTTTTAGAATTTTCCGGCATTACTACCCATGCAGGTATTCCTCTGTTTCTGGCAGAAAGGGCGAGAGCCTGGGCATGATTGCCTGATGAATGGGTTGCCACTCCTCGTTTTACTTCTTCTTCTGATAGAGAAAAAACAGCATTTGTTGCCCCTCTGATTTTAAAAGCACCAATTTTTTGAAAATTTTCACATTTAAAATAAATTTCTCCTCCGAATATGTCATTGAAGGTTTTACATGTAAGGACAGGAGTTTTATGAATAAATGGTTTTATTCTTTTTGCACTTTTTCTGATAGATTTAATATCCGGTATGGTTTCCATAATATTCCTCCAGATTTTGTATATTCATAGTTATTTTCATAATAATCCACAATTAATGACCCGGTAACAGACATGACCGGAGCGGTCGCAACCAGATATGAAAATGAGTAGACAGTGAAGCATAAAACTTCATCATTTTCATATAAATACATAAATTCCTTCTTATTGATAGAAATCCTTTTATAGTGAAAATTACGCATCTGCGAATAAATAGTTTGACAAAGAATTAACAGGAATTTATAATGAATTACGGGGTGATAAAAATGGATAAAAAAGAAGTAATTATAAAGAAATATACAAACAGAAGACTTTATAATACGGAAGAAAGCAGGTATATGAAACTTGATGAGATAGCCGCTATCATTCGTAATGGTTATGATATAAAGGTTATAGACAGTGGTACCGATGAAGATATAACAAAACAGATCCTGGCACAGATAATACTGGAAGAGGAAAAAAATAAGAAAGATTTGCTCCCATCATCTCTTCTGTATCAAATAATCAGATCCAATCAGGAATTTACAAAGGATTTTTTTGAGAATTATCTTACAATGGCCATGGAATCTTACTTTTCTTACAGGAATGTTATGGAAAAAAGATTGAAGGAAATGACTGATATTAATAAACTTCCTTTTGAAATGGGAGATATTTTTATGAAGTCCTTCGGTTTCATGGGAAGCAGTAATAAGGAAAATAAGTGATTTCGTTAAAAAATGACATACATATGGAGAAGAAATTTTTCACAGAATATGAAAATCGTGAAGGGTGAAGAGTGAAGAGAGGATAAGTTTTCATTCTTTGTTGTAGTGGAAAATTTGGATTTTACTTACTTTTAACTACTCACTACTCACTATATGTTAATATTGTGAACCTGAATAGAGTGTAAAGTTAACAATTTATTAACATAAACTTCTTTGAAAACAGAGATATCTGTGTTATATTATTATTCAGCAATATATTTCGTCTGTATCCTCGCGTCACGCGTTACGCGTCACGCGTCACGATATAAAAAATGAGGTGATTTAATTGAAGATAGATGGTGCAGATAAAACATTTATTCAGTATTTTACAAAAGCCGAAAGCGGGAAAGTAAAAGAACAGGCCGGTGATAAGGTTGACTTTGGTAATATAAAGGGAGATAATTTTGTGGCCGACCTTATACATATGAAAGAGATGGCAGCAAATTCTGTAATAAAATCCCTGACTATGCCTTCTTCCTCCGGGGTAATGGTAAGAAATGAAACACCTGTAGTTATAGTGCATGGTACAGGTTTCGGAAAAGAAACTATTTCAGCCTATGAAGATGCTGCTCTTCAGACAGGACATCCTGCGGAACTGACTACCTATACTACTATTAAAGAAGGAGAACCTCTCCAGAAGTCAGGTCAGTTAGTATCTGAAAATATAAATAATTCCAGAATGGAAGTTTCGAAAAAACATCTATCAGATTTATCTTCCATGAAAGATGACCCGGAAGCTCTGAAGGACTATTTCGGAATGGATGATTTTTACGGCCGTAATGATGAAAGGGTAGACAGAGTTGCCTCTCTTATACCGGGTGTTATTGATAAGATGGAAGATCTCCTTAAAACTGATAAAGATGAATTACTTAAGACATTCAGCGGAAAAACAAAAGAAATAGAAAAGTCCCTTGCAGAACAGGTGAAACAGGCAGGATATACTGATAAGAAAGTTGCAGCAAAAGTGGCTGAAGAAATAATGGATGTTATTGCTCCGAAGGCAGTTCTTGTAGGTCACAGTATGGGTGGTTTTGTATCGTACAGTCTTGCCCTTAATCCGAAAGAAAAAGCAGGAGATAAGAGTGATTTTACATATGACGGAGCAAACGGAGTTTCTACTGTAATAACCCTTTCTTCTCCTGTAGGAAAAGGAATAAATAAGACCCTTCCGAAAGGACTTGCCAACCTTACCTATGATCTTATGGAAAAAAATATTCTTGATCCTATGGAAACATTTCCCGGCATGCAGTTTTCTATGGTTAATCCTTTCTTTAATGTATGGTATAGCTGTAACAAGGCTCTTATGAAAGAGATGTATAAAGAAGTTTCTTTAATGAGCACCTATTGTACCAATCCGATTATACACCTTATGAAGCCCGGTTTTGAGCAGATTACCGAAGGCTCTGACTTTATAAAGAAATATGTAGATAGTAAAAAGGTACCTGACGGAATAACAGTTATTGCTGTTTCCAACAGAGAAGACGGTATTTCGGAACAGGAACGTTCCAGGGTGGATGAAAGGCAGCCCAATGCCCATAATCTGGATGCGGAAGTAACAATAAAACCGGAAGATCTGAAAGACCCCAGGACTACCAGGGCAACAATGGCTCATCTGAAGATGTCTAAATATCCCTTTGAACATGGAGAAGAATTCAGAAAAGAAGTAATGGAAGATCCCAAACATATAACCAGAATTCTTGATCCGAGTAATTATGATGGTGTAAGATGGAAGTGTCTTTCAGTATTAAAAGAAGATTTAGAAAAAGACCCGGCTATGTTCCGGAATGCTGAATTTAAACCTGTCCTTGAAAAAATAA
>CALARM010000706.1 GCA_937888925.1 uncultured Synergistia bacterium
AAAAACTTTCTATATTAAAAGAAATAAACAGAAAAAAAGATGAAAAAGAAAAACCTCTTTTTTATCTTGAAGATTATGTTAATTTCACGAAAACCTGCATGGATTATCTGAGAAAATTCCATAAAAAACGGGAAGAACTTAACTGGAACTTCTATAAAAGAGAAGAAGAAATAAAACACATAAAAGAAATTCTGGCCTCTCCATTTAAAGAAAAAAAGGAGTCTTTTAAAGATTTCTATAAAAATCTCGTAATTACACTCGGAGCTATAGACAGAAGGGAGTTCTGGCCTGAAGAAATAGAAATTTCCTATATAATTCCGGGTTCTATGTGGGTGCCGTTATATAAATTATATATACAGGATAATTATAAAAAAGTAAACCTTGTCATGGGAGGTTATATAGCACAGAAAAGCGGTGAAGACTGGGATAAAGTAAAACTCTCTTTTTCATCTGTTGAAATCAACAGGAAAACACAGTTGCCTGACCTTCCGTCGAAACTAATGGGAAGAGCACAACCGGATCAACAGATATCATTTAAAGAGAGAGCTACCAGAATTACAAATGTATATAAAGATTATGATGAATGGCTTGAAAAAGAAATAGCAGGCATATCAGGGAAAAAACCTCTTTATGAAGAATTAATCAATAAATGTACCGATCTATATAATGACATAAAACCTCTTCCTCCTCCCCTGGTAAAGGGGAAGCCTGCAACACCAACCGTTTTTTTACCGGAACCGGTGCCGGCATATCCTCAGCGGGAAGATGTCTGTTTCAGAAGAAGAGAGGCAGAACCTTCTACTGTATGTGCCGAACAGCAGGCTGTATATGAAGAATATGAAGAAGATGAAAAAGTGACTACAAGATCACCTATGATAAAGGCAGATTTATTGCCCTGTGAGAAAAAGAGTTTCGGCCTTGGTACTATGATAGGAGGAGCAATAAATGCTCTGGGAGATGCCGTAATACCTTCAGGAGGAGGTATGAAGGTAGATTTACTTCCTGCACAACAAAAATCCCGCCGCAGAGAAATTGAAAGTGAATATATTGGGTTTCCATGTGTGGAAGACATTGCCACAACCGACTATTTAAGTTATGAAATTACAGGTGTGGAAGAAACTGTTTTTGAACAGAGAGGAATCCTGAGAAAAACCAGAAGTCTGAAAGTATCGGAGAAAATTAAAGAGAGTGATGAAATACTTTTAAAAAATATAGGATATGCAATAGAAAAATCTAAAATATCTTTTCCCCGTCAGGTAAAAGAAAGCTTTCATTTTATCATAGAAGGTAAAGGAAGAGCTTCTATTCCTTCAGACGGTCTTCCCCATACCGTAAGTATGGAGGGGAAAGCGGCAGAATCATCACTGGAATATGCTACATTCCCATTGACAGAAGAAAAGGTTTTCAGAAGAATTGTCCTTAAAAACCCCTTCCATCATCCTCTGCCTTCCGGTTCTGTACAGGTTTTTATTGATAATTCTTACAGTCTGAGCACAGAACTTTCAAGTGTCGGTTCAGGAGGGAAAGCAGTATTTCCTCTCGGTGTGGAAGAAAAAATCAGAGTGGCAAGGAATACATCTTTTTATCAGGAAGAAAAAGGCATTATGGGAGGAGCTTCTTCTGCACAGAATTCAGTAGAAATCAGCCTGAAATCCCATATGAGTGATCCTGTTACGATAGAGGTTTATGACAGAACTCCCGTTCCTGCTTATAACCAGAAGGATATAACAGTGGAAATCCTGAAACAGGAACCGAAAGGTGAGAAAATAGATTCCCTTGAAGGTGATATTGCTAAAGGTTTCTATAAATGGAACATCCATTTACAGCCCGGTAGCACAGGGTCTGTAAAATTTACCTATGAAATTATCATATCTTCAAAAATGGAAATACATGGCGGAAACAGGAGGCTTTAATATGACAGATAACTATTACATGGAAGGACCGATAAAAACTGTTACAGTAAGTGAAGATGAAGCAAATATATGCAGAGAAGGAACAGTAACATGGGAAAAGGGGCCTGTAAATATTTTTATAAGAAATGTATCTCCCTGTTTGATAGATCAGAGTCTCTGGGCAGAGGTACAGTGTAAAGATATAGAAACACACCTTGAGATAGGAAGCGTCAGAGCCGTAAGAAATATAATTAAAGAAGAAACCCTTCAAGAGAAAAAAATCCTGGAAAATCTTGAAACCTTATCAAAAGAATTATTTTCTTTAAAACATAAAAAGGAAAGGCTCGATCTGTACAGATATACCGTGGAAAAAGCTTTTGCTCCGACGATAGAAGAAATATTAGAAAAAATTCTTTTAGATGGCTCCAGGCCAGAAAGTTATACACCTCAAATGGAAATGCTCCTTGAGGAAATATACAGATATTATCTTGAAAATTTTGCCATAGAAGAAGAACAGGCATTATGTTACAGAGAATTAAAGAAATATCACAATGAAATGGTTTTCAACCCTTCTTTACTACATAAACAGAACGGCATTTTAATAAGTATGGAAGCAAATAAAGAAGGGGTCGGTCTTTTGAGATGCGGCTATAAAGTGCCATGTACCCAGTGGAGACCCCAGCATGAAGCACATCTGACAGATGAAGAAAAAATCCTCTTTATAACTCATGGTGTTGTATGGCAGAATACAGGAGAAGACTGGAACGACGTGGAACTTATACTTTCTACTTCAAGGCCGAGTCTGGGGCTGAATATAGTAAACCCCGGTACAGACGAACTTCATTTAAGGAAAAAAACTCCCTACGAAAGAAAGAAAATAGAAGTCATGGTAAGAGACTATACCGTGAGTAAAACTTCTATTTCAATGTCTTCAGAACCTCCTGTACCTTCTGACGGAGGAGAAACCCAGTTCTACAGAGTTCCTGAAAAGGTAAAAATACCATCAGGCAGGAAGCCTCATATTATTGAAGTGAATAAAATAGAATTCACAGGTAAAAAAGAAATTATAGCAGTGCCAGAGTTGGACAACAAGCTCTATTTAAGAAGTCTGGTAAAAAATACAGGAACAGTGCCGGTTCTCGCAGGTCCTATAAGCCTGCACAGAGAAAAAGCATTTGTAGGTAAAGGAGACCTGAACTTTACCCCTTCAGGAGCAGATTTTTATCTCTGGTGGGGTTCAGAAGATCTTGTCAGGCTTGAACGTTATGCAGAAATAAAAGACGAACAGGCTACGCTGTTACAGAAAAGAAAGGTTCACTATAACGTAAATCTTTATATAATTAACCTTACAGGCCAGACAGTATCATTTAAAATTCAGGAACGTATCCCTGTAAGTGAACTGGAACAGATATATATTTCAGTGGCAGAATTGCCGGAAGGGGCGGAAAAACCTGATAAAAACGGCTTTATTTTTATAGATGTAACCATGGCGCCCGATGAAGAGAAAAAGCTCTCACTCTCTTATATAGTAGAACTGGATAAGGAAGTAGTTTATCGTCCTCATGATGTCCATATGGGAAAGGTCGTTACATGTTAATTATGTGAAGGGTGAAAAGTGAAAAGTGAAAAACGAGCAGGGGCGTTTTATTAAACGCCCTGGATATGAAACACGTATCACGCATCACGCATCACGCATCACGAACCACCCGTCACGCGTTACGCGTTACCCGTTACGATTATAGTGAAAAATCAAGGAGATTTATGATGTTAGAAACAGGTACTGTACTTAATAACCTCTACAGAGTAATAAAACTTCTCGGGAAAGGCGGTATGGGAAATGTTTATCTTGTGGAAAGAATAAAAGATGACAGGAAATTTGTTGTAAAAGAACTCGTATTCGCACAGGAAGCAAATATTGACGGAGCTACTGCAAAAGAGATATTCTTTCGTGAAGCTGAATTCATGGCAAAATTCTCTCATCCCGGCCTTCCGAATATGTACGGTATATTCAGCCATGATGGCAGAGAATATCTTACAATGGACTATATAGAAGGTAAAACCCTTGAAGAAATTATTAATTCATCAAGAGAACCTCTGGAAATAGAACAGGCCATCAAATGGACTATAAAAATTGCGGAAATACTTGATTATCTTCATAATGCCTTTCATGCTCCTATAGTCTACAGAGATTTGAAGCCATCAAATATTATAATAACACCGGCCGGATTGCCAAAACTTGTAGATTTCGGCATTGCCCGTTATTACAATCCTGACAAAGATACAGATACCTTTAAATATGGTTCTCCAGGCTATGCGGCACCTGAACAGTATAAAGGTCGGGGCCAGTCAACCCCTCTGTCTGACATATATGGTCTCGGTGTTATTCTATACCAGATGCTTACAAAACATGATCCAACTCTCAGGCTATTTCAATTCCCACCTTTAACAGATCTGAATTATTCCGTGTCAAGAGAACTGGAATCTATAATAAAACGTGCAATGGAACTTGACCCTCTGAAAAGATATATAAGCATGAATGAATTTAAAGAACAGCTGGAAAAATATTCAGGACTTGACGGTTCAGACGGAAAAGAGGAAGAAAAAAAATCAAATAACTATACCACAATATCCCTGTGTCTGGCCGGATTGACTGTAGCTTTTCCTTATATAGTCATAATTATGACCGGTATAATAGAGAATCTGACGAGAAATATCAGTCCTTATATTACTGTACTTTCGAGAAAAATAAGTTTTATATTGCCTGTCTTAGTACTGTCCATACCTGTATCAGGATTAACATGTGCCTTTCTCGGTGCAAGTCGGGCAAAATCCAATAAATCCATATCAGACGACTATTCATCAACAGCTATTGGATGTAATATTATAGCCCTGCTCGCTGTAATTTTCCTCAGTGCCACACTCATTCCCGGCTACATGAGAGCCAGAGAGCAGGGACAGCTTGCATTGTGTGAATCAAACCTAAAAAATATGGGCACAGCTCTTGAATTATATGCAGAAGATAACAGAGGCAATTATCCGCCTGCACTTTCATATCTTACCGATAATGGCAAACCATATATAATGAAAATACCTGTATGTCCTGTCTGTTATACAGGTTATGAATATAAATGTTCCATCTCTACCGATAATTATACTCTCTGGTGCGAATATAACAATGCTCATAGAAATGTGCTGCCCCGGGACGGTTCATGGCCCCAGTATACACCGGGGCAGGGACTGATAGAACCTGGCAGGTTCTGATATCATTCAGGAATGAAAATCAATTAAGAGCCTATCCGAAAAGTAATATTTTTTTCACATCCTTTCCACTGCCAGGTTCTGGAGAAAAATATATACCGTATTAACAGCCAGTTGTAAATTAAACAGAGGCAAGATAGTAAATGTCTGTAAAAATAGATTTCCTTTCAGGAGGATTATAGATTTTTCGGAAGAGCCTGGCAGTGGAAAGGTATGGAGCGACTTTTCGGATAGGCTCTTAGTACTGTAACAGGTAAAAGGGTATCCGTAAAAAGCTTCTGCCTGGCAGGCTCTGGAGAAG
>CALARM010000707.1 GCA_937888925.1 uncultured Synergistia bacterium
CATTTTTAAAACACCTCCGTAATTTTTTTATGAAAATTGTTATTTATATAGATGCTTTTTATTAATTAAAGATTCAAATTTTTTTGAAAAATTAATATTAACTGTTTTACCTGCCCCGGTAATCAGTAAGCGGTATTCAATGAAACATGAACTCCGGGCTGACTGCGTTTCATATTACGCCACCTGTTTTCTAATTATGACTGCAGTTATTCCCGCTACAGGTCACGAATAATAATCAGTTGAGTATTTACCGTTATCAGTACCTGGAGAATGATTTCTTCTCACTGTCTGTAGATTTTGCATATCATCTTTTTATAATTATATAATTTGATATTTAGATGAAAATTTCCTTCCTGAACATAAAATATTATGCTTGATAAAGACTTCTCTTTCAGGCTATAATTAAAATGGATAGAAATTTTCATCCCGGTTAAACTATTATATGGTTGATAGCTGATTGTTGAGAGTTTAATGTTAATTTCAACGTTCAAGCTTAAACCTTCAGCTTTAAACAACTCGCCCGGATGGCGTTAAGTTTTAAATAGAGTTTTAAAGGAGGTTGTTTTATGGGATTCAGTTACTGTGGTTATCTAATCCGTGCTTCTGATGAAGGAGTGGAAGCCAGAAAGGTTGACTCACGTGCAAAGCCTCTCCCCGGTGGTTTTATATGCCTGAACCGTGATAGCTGGCCTGACTGGTCTGTGGCTGGTTCTACTAAAAATTTCTCTTCAAAATTTGGCGAAGCATGGTTTTTTGTCGGAGAAAGTACATCCGGTGTATTTGCTTATGAATATGGTAGAAATGGTGAAATTGTAAGATCCCTTGCTTATACAGGCGATGAAGGATGGATCCTTGCAGAGGGAGCCTCTGAAGAATGGGAGTCTGTACTCTTTGATGAAAGGCAAAAATCTTTTGCCAGAGACATGATAGGAGATGAACCTGATAAACAGCAGTGGAAAAAGGAACTTGCCGATTTGGAAGCAGGAATATTACAGGTGGGGAATATGCTTCCCATAGCAGATGCCACATTGATACAGCTTATTGCAAGAAAAATCGGTACTGAAATTCAATTGTGACAATATTATACATAAATAATGATCTCGTTATGTGCAATGTAAACCCGTTACGCGTCACGACCAATTAATTTTTAATAAATTATAATACATAAATTTGTTTCACGTGAAACATATAGAGGAGGAAAATATATGTCAGGCATGATTTTTCTTATAATTTTTTTTACTATTTTTATCCTGTTTTTCGGTCTTATGATCTATACGTCTGTAAAAAACAGCATGAAAGTAGAAAAAATATACGGAGAACTAATTATGAAGGAAGGATTCAGAGATATAATGAATTCTTGTGAAGAAAAAAATGAATTTATTCGGAAGGCCATGAAGGTTGCAAACAGCTACCGTAATTATGACAGGATTACTCCTGCTAAATTGATTATGAGGGAAGAAAAAGGAAGCACTTTATATGTATCTTCTGCCAGTATGGCTTCAGGACGCACTTCTTCTCCGGGAGATGTAATTCTGCTCATTACGCTTCCCTTACATATTGAAGGCACTGTTTTGATACGTTCCAGGCTGCCGAATATTATTGAATCACTCGTTTCCGGCATGATAGAAGGAAGGGGATTACTGCCTGTCAGAACTGAAGATGTTGATAAATTTGTTCTTTATACAACAGATATAAGAAATAAAAATTTTCTTACTCCTCCCGTAAGAGAAGTTCTGGAAAATTACTCGAAGATTACCGGAGGAGCAGGTTCTGCATCTACTATGAATATGGGAACCGTAATAGCAGTAACTGATAACATACTTTATATTTCCGGCCTTGCCAATACTATGTATGAAGATCTCTACGGACTGGTGAAATTCGGGAGGGAATTATCTGCAGCGGCAGTTAAATCTCTTTCAGAGAATAAGAGTCTTCCCGATGGCGGAGAAACAATCTGCCCTTCCTGTAATGAAAAAATTACCGGTAATAACAGTTTCTGTACAAATTGTGGCTATCAGATACCCTTCACCGGTAATTGATTGTTAATTATGGTATGATCTGTAATAAAGGAGATTTTTATGTTTTCAGATGAATATAATTCAAATCCGGGAAAAATAACCTTTACAGGCAAATGGGAAAAAGAAATAAAAGAGGTATGGAATTTCGGAGGCATTTCTGCCATTGCTTCCGACAGGGAAGGTAATATTTATGTCGCTGATAATACTGTATGTGATGCTCTTCTGGACGGTAAAATAAGAGATATCGATGATGATTATATGGAATCTGAATCCATAAATATAATAAAAAAATACGATTCCGAAGGTAATTTCATTATTGCCTGGGGCGGAACCGGAGGAGATGACGGACAATTCTTCGGTATAAACGGTATATCAGTCACTTCTGACGGTTGTGTTTATGTTACCGATTATGATAACAGGATTCAGAAATTTGACTCACAGGGAAAATTCATCTGCAAATGGGGTAAAAGAGGAGTCGGAGACGGTGCTTTTATAGAGCTTCACAGCATAACAACAGACTCAAAAGGTTTTGTTTATGTCACTGAAGATGATAGTTCCTGTATTCAGAAATTTGATAGTTCCGGCAATTTTATTACCCGCTGGTATACATCGGAAAAAGATGATCATATATATAAATGTATAAGACATATAACTTCAGACAGAGAAGATTCTATCTATGTTCTGGAATATTATCTTAAAAATGCAAAAGATAACTGTGTGAAAAAATATGACTCATCGGGTAAGTTGATTACTATGTGGGGTAAAACCGGTAACTGTGACGGACAGTTTGTGGAACCTTATGATATAACCTCTGATAGTGAAGGTTCTGTTTATGTGGCAGATAGAGGTAACGGAAATATACAGAAATTTGATAAAGACGGACATTTTCTGGCAAAATGGGATAAAAAAGGCAAAAATGACGGTGAGTTTGACAGGCCGTCATTTGTAACAGCTGCACCATATGATTTTATCTATGTAGCGGAAGGAGCACCTTTTGAACATGTAAATAAGAGGATTCAGAAATTTGATAAAAATGGTGATTTTATTATAATGTGGGGCAGAGGAAGTGCCGGGAAGGGAGAATTTTCCAATCCCGTAGATGTGGCAGTTTCTCATGAAGGATATGTTTATGTCCTGGATATATGTAATAAAAATATTCAGAAATTTGATAAACATGGCACGTTTATTTTGCAATTTAACAGCACACTTCAGGAACCTCAGAGTTTAGCAGTAGATACTAGAGGGAATATTTATGTTACAGATAAAGAGCCTTATTATATAAAAAAATTTGACTCAAATGGTAATTTTATTACAAAATTCGGTAATAAAGATATAGGAAAAGAAATTTGTGACTTTTTATCTTTCGGTTTTTCCGCCCTGAAATTACCTCAACCTGAAGGAATAGCCATAGATTCAAAAGATTTTATTTATATAACGGATACTCAGAACCACAGGGTTTTAAAGATAGGTTCAAAGGGTTCTTTAATAGCCATATGGGGTAAAAAAGGAGTTTATGAAGGAGAATTTGACAGGCCTTCAGATATAGCAATAGATTCAAAAGATAATATTTATGTATGTGATACCTGTAATGATCGTATTCAGATCTTTAAATCAAATGGCAAATTTATATCTTCCTGGAAAGGGGAATGGGAAGATGATACGGAATTTCGAACTCCCTGTGCCATATCAATAGACAGAAATGATTATATTTATGTAATGGAAGGAGATTTTTACGGTGACGGGAATAACAGAATTCAGATATTTGATTCTTCCGGAAAAATCATCGGAAAGACGGGAAAAAAAGGAGTTTCTGACGGGGAATTTAACAGACCTTCCGGTATAGCAGTTGACGGAGACCGTAATATATATGTGGCAGATACGGGAAATTGCAGAATTCAAAAGTTTCGTCTGGACCTCACAGATTTTCAATAAATTCCTATGGTGGTGAAAGAAAAGATGGAAAAATATATCGATAAAAATTCTGTTTATAAAGAATATATTGATATGGATTTTAAGTGTTTATATA
>CALARM010000708.1 GCA_937888925.1 uncultured Synergistia bacterium
AAAATATGTGATGTAAGTCATGAAAGTAAAAGTGATTTGATAAAGGTTTTTATTATAGACAGTGACAGGGATATGTGTAATAATTTTAAAGATGTGGCAGCTTTTTTTAAAGGAGTCACTGTTACAGGAATAGCCTATAACGGCAAGAATGCCCTGAGTAATATTATGTCTGCCGAAGTAAAACCTGATGTTATACTTATGGAACTTAAGATTCCTGATATTAAACCACTGGATGTTATAAATGGTATAAAAGAGATTTCCCCTGCAAGTAAAATAGTCATACTCACCACTTCTCTTGCAGAAGAAGAGTTTTTAAGTTCTTTTAATGCAGGAGCATCAGGATATATACTTAAAGGTGATACATCGTGGGAAGATCTGGAAAAATCTATTAAAAAGGCTTATGACGGAGGAACTCCTATCTCACCTGATGCAAGTACATTCCTTATAAAAGCACTGACTTCCCGACAGCTGTCTCCTGATAAAGCCGGAGGAGTAAAGTTAGATAAAATTTCTCTCATTCAAAATGAAAAAGAAGAAATCGTTGATGAATATGAAGAGCAGGAAGACTATGAGGAAGAAGTAATAGAAGAAATAGTGGTCTTCGAAGGAGATGAAAGAGGATCTTCTGACGAGGAAATAATAGAAGAGATAGTTCTTGTTGATGATGACCGGGATACCTTTGACTCCGAACAGGAAGACCATAAGGAGGAACAGGTAGATCCTAAAGCAGAAGAGCTCAGGGAAATAGGAAGGAAATATATCCTTAAAGGGGACCTCGCAAGTGCTCTTATATATCTTAAAGAAGCTCTGAAATATAATCCTTCCGAGCCTGAACTTAATTATGAGCTTGCTAATATTTACTATACATCCGGAGATTTTCATAATGCTCTTAATTATTATAAAATAACCCTTCAGGCAAGACCGGATGTGGCAGATATTTATGTGTTTATCGGTCAGATATACCTTGTAGAAGGTGAATATGAAGAAGCTTTGACTTATTTTAATAAAGCCATTGAACTCAACCCTGATTATATAGATGCCTATTTGAAATCAGGTTATATAAAGTATAAACAGGGAGATATAGACAGTGCTTTACAACATTTTTCATATGTTCTTGAGCGGGATATGGATAATCTGGAAGCCTATGTAGGTCTGGGAAATATTTATCAGACCAGGGAAATGTTTGACAGTGCCATAAAGTATTATAATCTTGCTCTGAGTATAGATGAAGAATGTGCTGAAGCCTACAGTAATCTCGGTCGTATCTATACAAAAAACGGTGACTTTCAGAAAGCTCTCAAAAATATCAGGAAAGCTATAATACAGGAACCGGGATTTATTTATTTATATGATGAATTACTCGATAAGATAGGAGAAGCAAAAGAAGATTGGAAGACCCCTTATGAAAAGGATAAATTGAGGGCACTCTTAATTGATAGAGCAGATAAAGTTAATTTCCCTGTCTTATCCAACATAATAATTACAAGAAAAGAAAAAGAAAAAGAGTTAGTAAAGCTTGAAAGTGAGCCGGAAAAGGAAAAATTGAGCATATGCAGCAATTGTAATATTTTTAATAGAACTAAAAGCAGATTCTGCAGAAGCTGCGGTGCAGAATTTATGACAAAAGAAGAACTCAGCCACGATATAATCAATGAAATTGTGCAGTTATTTTTGCAGGAAGAAGAAGAAAATTTACTCTCCACAAAACCTTTCAGAATAACAGAACTTATAAATACTGCCGAAGACATGACCAATAATATATCTATTATTAAAAAATTACCGGAAAAAGAAGATGAAGACGAAATATTTAACCTGTGCCCTAACTGTCAGACATTGAACAGGCTTTATATGGCTTTCTGCCAGAATTGTGGCGTTGAATTTGATCTGGAAGAAGAAGTTGAAGAGTTTGTAGAAGAAGACATGTCAGAGCCAGATATGGAATATGAAGAAGTAAAACCGTCAGAAGAGATAAGTCAGACCGGAACTGCAGATGTTAAACCTGCATTTAAAAAAGAAGATGACAGGAAAAATAAAAAGAAAAAAAAGAAAAAAAAGAAGAAAAGATAATTGAAATGTGACAGGTGAAAAGTAAGAAGATATTCACCTCCTGCCTCTCACTTTTCACTATTCATGGTGTTCTTTATGGCTAAAATATGTCAGAAATGCAGTACTGAAAATAGAGATACATCTAAATTTTGTTCCCGTTGCGGAAATACCCTGGTAGAAGGAGTATGTACACTTCAAAATGAAACTGTCCTTGCAGGTAGATATAAAGTTATCAGACCTGTAAAATCCGGTGGAATGGGTTCTGTCTATGAGGCAATTGATGAACACTTCGGGGATAAATGTGCCCTTAAAGAAATGTCTCCTAAATTTTCTTCTCAAAAAGAACAGGAATATATAAGAAAACGTTTTGAGGAAGAAGCTAAAATGCTTCGTAAGCTCCATCATACCAATATGCCCAGAGTCGTTGATTATTTTGTAGATCATGGAGTTTATTATCTCGTAATGGATTTTATAGAAGGAGAAGACCTTGAAACAGTCCTTGATAAACAGGGGTCTCCGGGATTACCTGAAGTAAATCTGATAGACTGGTCCTGTCAGATACTTGATGTGTTATCATATCTCCACAGTCAAAAACCTCCTGTCATATATAGAGACTTAAAACCGGGTAATATAATGTTACGCCACTCTGACGGAAAGGTTTTACTTGTTGATTTCGGAATAGCAAGAACTATGGCGTCAGAAACTGATGCAAGCCATACTGTTATAGGCACCCAGGGATATGCTCCGCCTGAACAATATAAAGGTCAGATAGAGCCGGCCAGTGATATTTATGCTCTCGGAGCTACTTTTCACCATTTAAGTACCGGTATGCCTCCTCTTGTACCATTTGCCTTTGAGCCTGTAAGAAATTTTTCTCCATCTCTGTCCAGGAATTTTGAAAATGTTATTATGAAAGCTCTTTCTCTTGATGTGAAAGATAGATTTTCCTGTGCGGAAGAAATGAAACTGGCACTGATTTATAACAATATTCCGTCTGTGTCTCCTTCAGATACAGGTCAGGGAAACAAAACTACTCCTTCAATTATAACACAGGAAAAAAAAGTTCCTGTTGTAGAAATTAAAAACACGATACAGGATTCCGTAACTTCAGATGATATGGTTCTTATACCTTCAGGGGAGGTTGTACTGGGAAGTAAAGAACAGATAGGATTTCTCGGCTCTAAATGGCAGGTAATGCCTGTGTACAGGGTTCGTCTCGATGATTATTATATAGATAAATATCCGGTCACCTATGGACAGTATGAGGAGTTTGTTAATAAAACCGGATACATAAGTGAAGGTCAGTGGAAGAAATACTACAGTGCTTTTTATAGAAATTACCCTGTTGTAAATGTGACATGGAATGATGCCGGCGCTTATGCTACCTGGAAAGGTAAAAGACTTCCCACACAGGCAGAATGGGAAAAGGCTGCAAGAGGTACGGATTTTCGAACGTACCCGTGGGGGCAGGAATGGGACAGGAATAAATGTAATAATCTGAGAATGGACAGAGATGACCTCCTGGGGAGAATGATGGTTATGGAACAGGGAAAAGGAACGTTACCTGCCGGTTCTTTCCCGGAAGGATTATCTTTTTACGGTGTAATGGATATGTCCGGTAATGTATGGGAGTGGTGTTCTGACTGGTATTATAAACCTGAGGGATTTCAGATAAACCCTAAAGGCCCTCTCTCAGGTACCTTTAAAATTTTATGCGGAGGTTCATGGCTCCTTCAGGATATATATTGTTTCTGGTGTGCTACAAGAACAAAGGAAAAGCCGGCCAGTTATAACAGTCAGGCAGGGTTCAGATGTGTTAAAAATGCATGATTTGTGACGATCGTGACGATAGGAGAGATATAAGTGACTTCACAGGAGAAGGGAGAACCTGTACAGGAGGAACAGAACAAGGCGGAAGATGTATTTGTCTGCAATATCTGCAATAATTATAACAGAACCGGTGCCAGATTTTGTAAAGTCTGCGGCACCAGATTTCAACAGACCAAAACAAAAAGGATAAAACCTGATATGTCTAAAGAAACACGGGAAATAGAAAAATCTTATTTTGAAAAATATATTGTATGTCCTACATGTGATAATACTACCAGATATATGGCAAAATTTTGCAGTAAATGTGGTTTAAATCTGGAAGCTATAAAGCAATCCTATAAAGAAGAGGAAGTAAAGGGTCAAAAGAAAGATGTTTATTTCGAGAATGTCAGTAAACTTCTGGATGAGACAAGACAGATAGCCAGAGATTTGATGACAAGTCAGTACGGGTTGAAACTGTCAAAGAACGTAGAGAACATAGCTCTTATGATAAATCAGATTAAAACTAGAAGTTATGAAGAAAGTAAACTCAATACAGAGAAACTTTCCCTTATAAATGCTATTACCAAAGCGGTAAATCAGTCGCTGGAACTCGAGTCAATTATGAACAATACCCTTGATAAAGCCTTACTGGTGACAAGAGCAGATGCAGGTGTAATGATGTTAATAGACAGGGAAAGTAACAAACTTGTTCCTATGGCTTTCAAAGGTGTATCACCTGTATTGATAGAAGAAATACAGCAGACCTCACCGAGACTTGAGACAGGAAGTCATGGCAGGGCCTATATACTCGGCAGGACAGTAAAAGCTCATGAAGGTCCTTCGTCTCCTCTTACAGATGCCCTTGTTCTTAAAGGCAGTTTATTATCTATTGTAAATGTCCCTTTGAAATCAGAAAGAGAAGTTGTAGGGATAATGAGTATAGGCAGCAGCAGACCTGACGCTTTCTCCGATGATGATATGAAACTTCTTGATGCCATAGGTGATCAGATAGGAGTGGCACTTAAAAATGCCAGACTTTACAGTCTTGTAAAAAATCAGGTTCTGGAGCTGGAAGAGAAAAATACAAGGCTCAGAGAACTTGAAGAAATGAAAAACAGCCTCACTCAGATGATTGTCCATGACCTGAAGAATCCTCTCACAGGCATAACAGGATATGTGGATTTACTGTTCCTTGAAGATGAAGCGTATAATGAAGAACAATTGATGGCTCTTAACATGATTTCCGTAAGCTGTAAAAATCTTATGAGAATGATACTTAATTTACTGGATATAGGTAAAATGGAGGAAAAGGAACTCAGGCTTCAGAAAATAGAAATAAATATCGG
>CALARM010000709.1 GCA_937888925.1 uncultured Synergistia bacterium
GACAGACCTTCATGCCAAAGGCTTCCAGCCTCTGTTCAAGTGGTTCGATATTCATAACAGAAGTCATTTTTCCGTCACATTGAAATCCGTTTATATCAACATATATAATAATATTATCCAGTTTATAAAAAGCCATGACCTGAAGTGCTTCCCATACCTGTCCTATCTGGAATTCTCCGTCTGACATAAATATAAAGTTTCTCCCTTTTTCTTCGTGAAGTTTCCTTGCCATGGCAATACCTGCTGCCTGACTTATTCCCTGCCCCAGGGATCCGCTCATTACTTCCATACCGGGAGAATGTTCTGCCCCTATCATTTCTACAACGCTGCCGTCTTTATTAAAATGGTCAAGACCGTCAGGAGACATTCTGCCTGTTTCAATGAGTGTGGCATAGAGAACAAGAGAATACTGTGAAGGAGAAAGGAAGAAACGATCAAGGTCTCTATCACAGGGGCCATTATAAATGGCTCCCGTAAAATATTGCGAATTATCCGGGCCGGGTAATCCCGGGAAATAGGAAGGCTTCAGAGGATAAGGAACAGAGCCCAGGTTCATAATCTTCACGTAAAGAGTTGCCAGAATTTCTGCAGATGAACAGGCCTGGCTCAGGTAACCTCCGTTATTTTTAACTGTATGTTCAAGGACACGGCATCTTATAAGGGCCGCTATTTTTTTTATGTATTCCAGGTCTTTACTCACTATGTTAATCCTTTATCTCTACAAACTCTACCGGTACACCGTCAGAAACTATAAATGCAACTCTTACCCCTTCGGAAGGGCTGTTCGGTTCTATCAGGTATTCCCAGATGATGATATTCCATTAATAAAGCTCTCATTTTTATAGAAATTTACGGACTAAAAATTCTATCATATTCTTTAAAATCCTGCTTTTCTATAGAAAAAACAGGGACAATCCGGGAAGAGAGACTTCATGGGCTGCCCCTGTTTCATGATATTTTAGAAGTAATAGCTATTACCGGCAGAATGGCGGACAGGTAGGTCCTCCGTTATATTGAGTCGGACGACAGATCTGAGTAAATATACCGCCTCCACCTGCTACGGCAAGTAATTCATCTTCTTTTATTTCAGACATTTTATTTTCAAACGGGTTGGAAGGTATTATAATATACTGTAATTTCGAGGTTGTTTCTACTACTTTCAAATCCATATCTTCAGGTACATCTATATTAAAATCCTTTTTAAGCGCACCTTTTGGATCTTTCATAAGGTTTTCTTTAAAACCTTCATCTTCCCATGCTTTCTTTATTATTTCTCCATATAGTTTTTGCATATCTGACATAAAAAATAACCTCCTAATAGAAATTCAAATTATTATAAATTCCTGAAATCTATCCTCCTTTCTATCTTTATCTTAATATAAAAGTTCTATAAAAAATCAAAATACTCCTCCCTGGTATTTTGTTTTTTTATCTCTTTCATTGATTTGAATTATAGTATAAAGATGTGAAGAAATTGTGAAGAAATTATGAAAAAATCGTGAAAAATTTCATAAACAAAACAACCGGAACCGATAATTAGAGCCTATCCGGAAAGTCATCAAATACCTTCCGATTGGTGAGGCTCTTATTACAAATAAACTTTTATAAGAGCTGTCTTTCTGCCAGTTCTTTAAAAGGTCCTTCTACGTGCATCAATTCTTCGTAAGTGCCTGACTGTACAATTTTTCCTCTGTCCATCACATAAATCCTGTTTGCTTTTACTACCGTGCTTATTCTATGGGCCACTACAATCCTTGTTATATCCAGTCTGTCAAGATTTTCCGTTACAATTCCCTGGGTTTTATTATCGAGAGCGCTTGTAGCTTCATCAAAAATAAGTATTTTCGGTCTTCTGGATACTGCTCTTGCTATAAGCATTCTCTGTTTCTGTCCTCCTGAAAAGGTTTCCCCTCCTTCACTTACATAGGTATACATACCCATGGGCATGGCTTTTATATCTTCTTCAAGGCCTGCAATCTTCGCCGCTTCCCAGGCATCGTTTATAGTAAGGAGAGAAGAACCGATGATATTATAATAAATTTCTCCCGCCATAAGGGAACTGTTCTGAAGTACAACACCAATCTGATTTCTCACGGAAGTAAGATCCAGTTCTTTGAGTTCTTTGCCGTCATAATAAATAGAGCCCTGTTCCGGTGTTTCAAACCCCAGGAGAAGTCTCATAATAGTTGATTTACCGGCACCTGAAGGCCCTACAAAAGCAACAAACTCGCCTGGCTTTACGGAGAAGGTCAGATCTTTCAGGATTAAATCACTATTTTTTTTATATCTGAATGACAGGTGATTGACTTCTATGTCACCGCTTATTTCTCCCGGTTCGTTTTTACCTTCATCAACTTCCGGAATAGTTTCAAATATCGGTTTCATTCTTTCTACGACAGGAGCTATATTGGTAAGAAGGGCTATGGTCATGCCCAGTTGCATGACAGATACCATAAATGAGGTGAAAGCAGTATTAAAGGCAAGAAAATTTCCGCTGGATATAGCACCATGACCTTTATAGATATCTGATGATATGACAAGAAAAATTACTATTGACGAAATAAGGAGTATAACGGAGTTAAAGACTTCGTAAAAATTTTTAATATTCTGAATTTTGAAAGAAAATCTCTTCTGAAGTCCGAATTTTTCAGCCCACTGGGTAAAAGCTCTGCTTTCGGCACCTGCAACCCTGAGTTTTGTTATACCGTTTATAAGCTGAAATACAAAACCGGAAATCTGTCCTTCAAGGGTGAGTAAATTTCTATAAAAAGACAGTTGAAAATAAGTGGTAAACATTATGACAATAACAGTGATAAAAGAAAAGATAACAGCAACTACTGCAAGGCTTCTGCTGTAATAAAATAAAAGAAAAAAGTTGAACAATGCATATATGAATGAAAGAAGTGACGGCAGAGTAAGGCCTGTAAAGAATTCTCTGCATATGCTGTCAAAACCCAGGGATCGTGCCGCAAGATCTCCTGATGAATATTTTCTGAAAAATGAACATGGCAGAAGGAGAATTCTGTCCCATATGGCTGATTGTATGGTACAGTTTATTCTGCCCTGTATTCTTATAAGAGAAACACTCTGCAATATTTGAAATACTGCTACAGCAACAGCACTGATAAAAAGAGCAATAGAAAGTTCCATAATATGACGGTCTTCACCTGAAGGAATAATATAATTAAAGATAACACCTGTTGCTATCGGAGTAATCATACCGAGCAATCCTACAATAACAGATATAAATAAAAAGTTTAACATATCGGATTTACAGTATTTCAGCCCGAAGCCCATAATATCTGCCAGAGTAATGGCCTTCAAAGGCAAAGGCGGATAAAACATATAAGCGTGAATATGAATTTTAGATGCAATACCATCTGTGATGTGGCATTTCCTGTTATTTGAGGGGTCAATCATTTCATAACCGCCTGAGAATAAAGGCAACAAAGCAACAGGTCTATCATCTTCCGATGAAAAGCCAAGAAGAGGGCCATTATCTTTTTTCCACCAGTTTTTCTCAAGAGTAAGTT
>CALARM010000710.1 GCA_937888925.1 uncultured Synergistia bacterium
TTGATGATTATTTCATCTATCTTTTCTTCTCTGCTATATATTGCAATCTTATATGGCTCTTCTTTAGTATCTGAAATAGACTGCACATCACTGTACATATCATAATTTTCTATATCATAAATCTCTCTGTCCAGTTCGTCCATTTTATCCTTCCCTGACGGAGGAGTCTTATCATACGTTGGAGTTATGTCCGGTTTCGGAGTTTTATCTGGCTTCGGAGTGATTTTATCATTTTCATCTGACGGTTCATAAAGTTCTTTAAGAATATTGTCTATATATTTATCATCTACTGTGCTATTTGTTTGAATATGTTCTACCATAAAACAATAGCCATCTGCCAGAGGTACCATCGTATCACATGGAATGGCCTCTGCCTGTTTCTTTTCAACAGGATGAAGTATTAAGATCTTTGCCCTGCTTAATTTTGTTAAATCCAGTAATTCCACAGGATTAACGCGATCAAAAGTAGCTTTTACAGAAGGATACCAGTCGATGGATTTTGTATCATCATCATTACCTGAAACTGACGACACAGGTATTTTACTGTCCAGAAAAACCTTGGGAATAGATATTCTGTTTGCTCCGCCGTAATCATAGGCAGGAAGAGCTGTTTCCACAGGTACCCACCCTATTTTATTTATCCATACTTCAGACCATACATAGGGACCGTTTACCACTACCAGCCTGGCAGGAACTCCTGCCGCTTTACAGAGAGAACAGAATAGCCTTGCTTTTGACCAGCATACACCAGTGTTCTTTTTTAGGGTCGTTACTGCGTCTTCTACCAGTCCTTCCTTTGAACATGTTGTTTCAAATTTATTTCCTGCTTCACTGATATTAAGAAAATAATTATAGGGCATATCACGAAAGATCGGTGAATAAAGTATATCTTTTACGGTAAGAAGCATATCTCCTGTCGATATACCTTCTTTCTTCTTATGGTTTTCTTTGACTATAGAACTGACTGCCTGAGTGATAATAGTATTATCTGATGGTAAATAACGGCCTGTCAGCAGGTATTTTTTTACTTCAGCCGGCATAGCCTGAGGGAAGGGATAGGATTCTTTTATATCTATCATGGGTTTCCTGTAATCAGTAACATAGCCGTAAGACAGAAAATCTGCATTTTCAATTTCTCCGCTGAATTCTGCCCATATATTGCCCATCATATCCTCCGTAATTGAATAGGACATAGCTCCACCCTGTTCCAGGTTGACTCCGTCACCCCAGAACGCTCCGTAAGCCCATATGACATCCCCGTAATGATCTTCCGGCATGGCAAAACGAAGACTTATTCGTTCGTTTTTCTCAGATACCTTCTGCCAGTGATATGAAGCAGTATTGAAATTTTCCGGTTCCGGTTTGTGAATGCCTTCTTTACCTTCAAAAGAAAAGTAATCTGAATATTCCGGTTTCCCTATCAGGTTGAATTTACCGTTGAAAGGAAGTTTCGAGTAAAGATCTTTAAACACAGGATCACCTTTAATGGTATCCCTTTTTTCTTCATGAAGGACTGAAAATCCGCTGTAAGTGCCAAACCATTTATTATTATCTCTGTCAACTGCGACAGCACCGACATAATTACTTATAAGTCCGCTGTTTTCAGCTTTGAAGTTTTTAAAAGTTCCGTCTTGCTTTAAAACTGTTGCTCCTCCGCCCCAGTATCCAATCCATAGCGTACCGTCTGTTTCAAAGGCCAGAGATGTTACAAAATTACTTATTAAAAATTTATCATTTTCCGATCTGTAATTGGTCCAGTTCTCTCCGTCAAAAACCGATATCCCTTCCGATGTGGCAAACCACATCTTCCCATCAACAGGACTCTGGATTATAGAGGTGACAGAATTACTTACAAGTCCGCTGTTGCCCATAGAGTAATTCGTCCATTTCAGTCCCGGCCTCTTTACTTCTTTTAAAACAATATCTATTTCCTTTTCCGTAAAATTCATTTTTTCCAGATTTTCAATCAGCTCTGTTTCGGAATATTTTTTGTTTTTCAGCTCTTCCAGCAGTCCTATTTTACTTTTCTTTTTATCTCCTTCTTCTTCATTATCTTTAGAATCTTTAAAAGAAGCTTTTAAATTTTTTATTGTTTCATTATCAATGCTAAAACCCGGTTGCAGTGTGGAAAGACCTCCGTCCCATATACCGAACCATAGATTTCCGTCTTTATCTTTAAAGGACGGAACTACCTTGTTTCCTGCAAGACCATTATTCCTGTTGTAAACAGTCCATTT
>CALARM010000711.1 GCA_937888925.1 uncultured Synergistia bacterium
ATTTGATTTTACTTGCAGAAGCATCTTCTGCACAGCTTACTAAATTCGGTATTCCGGCACAGATCAGGGTTATTCCTATTGATCTTTACGCAACAATATTACAGGAAGGAAATTTTGACCTTGCAGCAGAAAATGGGGCCCAGCTTTCAAAATACGGACATCCTTCCATATCATTGAATCGTTTTTATTATAAAGGATCTATTATAGGAAAAGCTTCAGGACTTACACCGAAAATAAACTATAAGGGCAGGGAAATAGATACGGAAAAACTGGCGGAAGAACTTAATCAGGCGATGGGGCCGAAAAGAAGAGATGAAATAGTAAGCACTCTGTCCTGTGTTACAAATGAATATCTTCCTTTTCTTACATGTTATGAGAAAAGGATAATCATTTTTACTCTTGACGGTAAAAGGATAACAGGGTGGCCGAAAGCAGATGATAAAATATGGGGAGCAGCGCCTGGCGGAGTGGAGAGTCTTTATTGTACGATGATGGTTAAGGGTATGTTGAAGCCGGCGGAATACCAGTGACCAGTAATCAGTGAAGTAGTTTAAGGTAAACCTCAACTCTCAACTCTCAACTCTCAACTCTCTCACTTAGTTAACGCCTTAAGAGCCTTTTCTTTATTATATTTGAATTCCTTGTTGTCCGGGTCGAGCATGAGGGCTTCATTATAACATAAAATTGCTTCTTCATACTTTTTCTGTTTAAATAAAGCAAGGCCTTTATAATTCCAGGCATCTTTACATTTAGCGTCCAGTTCTATAGCTCTGTTATAACAGTAGATTGCATCATCGTATTTTTTCATCTGTGCAAGAGCTATGCCTTTATTAATCCAGGTTTTTGTATAAGCAGGGTTAATTTCTATTGCCCTGTCGTACCATTTAATTGCCTCTTTATATTCTATAAGATAATAATAAGAAAGACCTTTATTCAGACAGGCGAAGAAATATTTATCATCTATTTCCAGGGTTTTATTATAACAGAGAATTGCTTCTCTGTATTTTCTCTGAAAATAAAGACTGTCTCCTTTATATCTCCAGGCATCGGCAGAATATGGGTAAATTTCTATTGCCTTATTGTAACACTGTATGGCTTCTTCATATTTACCTTTTGCAAATAGTTTGTTACCTTCTGCTATTAATTCGTCCTGTGACTGGGATAAAACAGGTATGATTATAATTACTAAAAAGAGGATGATAAAACTCTGAATTATAAATCCTGAGGATTTCTCACTATTCACTGCTCACCACTCACTGTTCTTTACTTCTGTCATGAACATTCCAGGTCATAGATAGCAACACAATCGCCAGTAAGGCAGAAGCAATTAAAACTATAAAACCTCCCGTCCAGTTATAATACTGAACGACTTTCCCTATACCTGCTTCTGCAACAGTAGCTCCCAGATAACCGAATAGACCTGTAAAACCTGCTGCAGTGCCTGCTGCTTTTTTGGGAACAATATCTACTGCTGCAATACCTATAAGCATAACAGGCCCGTAGATTAGAAATCCTATAGCAAATAAAGTAATGGAGTCTATGAAGAAACGACCGGGAGGATTGAGCCAGTAAAGAACCACTGCTCCTGTGACTATTATCATATAAATTACTGACATAGGAGCCCGTCTTCCGTGGAAGATTTTATCACTTGCCCAGCCTGAAAGTAACATGCCGGGAATACCTGCATATTCGAATATTAAAAATTGCCATCTTGCCAGTTCAGGTGTACAGCCTTTGACATCGGTAAGATATATGGGAGACCAGTTTACAACACCGTAACGGACAACATATACAAATACATTGGCCAGTGCAAGAATCCAGAGAAATTTATTGTTGAATACAAAATTCATAAGTATTTCTTTTGAGGATAATTCTCTTTCCCTGTCATCAATAGCCGTCTCAGGGTAATCGTCTTTATATTCCTCTATGGGAGGAAGCCCTACAGACTGTGGAGTATCACGGAGAAAGATGATTACTCCTATACCTATAATAATAGCCAGAATACCGGGGGCATAGAAAATACTTTTCCAGGATATAAAGAGCATAAGTGCAAGAGTTACAAGGGGGCCGACTGTACCTCCTCCCACATTGTGGGCAAGATTCCATATGGCCATTTTGGTTCCTCTTTCACGGTCAGAAAACCAGTGAGTAATGGTTCT
>CALARM010000712.1 GCA_937888925.1 uncultured Synergistia bacterium
GTTCCTTTACAGGAATTTCAGACGTGATTTCCTTGCCAGACAGCGCGGTGATATTATCACTATAGGAAAAACACTCTTAATGGATAAATTCCAGGTTCATGAAGAACATAAGATTGCAGGAGTATTCAAAGGATTCCTCAGAAATCTTGAAGAACCTTCTACAAAAACAGTACTTGATATGGCAGAAGAATATGTGCCGAGAACCTTCTTCGGAGAAGCGATTATGAGTATGGGTAAAGCAGCAGATTTTTATAAGAAAGGTCTCTGCGGTATCGTAAATACCATACCATTTACCTGCCTCCCCGGCACAATAGCAGCAGCTCTTCTAAAGAGATTTAAAGAAGAACACAATGACATCCCCGTTCTGAATGTTGCCTATGACGGACTGGGTCAGACCAATTCGGACACCAGGCTTGAAGCCTTTGTCCATCAGGCAAAACAGTTCACAAAGAGAATGGAGTCTATGAAAAAGGAACTTACCAGAGTTTAAATATAGTAATACACGAAAGGTGATATGAATAATTATTATTCATATCACCTTTCTAACATTTTCTTTATTGTTTTAATTAAATTTTTTGCTGTAACAGGTTTTATTATAAGAGATTTAATTCCAAGTGCTTCTGCTTCATCTTCTATAGATTGATCACTGTAACCTGTACACAGTATAACAGGTATTTCCGGACGAATATGAAAAACCTTTTTTACTATTTCAATACCTGTCATATCAGGCATGGTCTGATCTGTAATAAGAAGATCGAAATCATAAGGGTTTTTCTGGAATATTTCCAGCGCTTCCGTACTGGATGTTGTAGATGTAACATTATATCCCTGGAATTTTAACATCTGTCCCTGAGAAAAAAGCAGATCTTCTTCATCATCTATAAAAAGTATATGCACATGTTCAGATGTACCTGATTCCTGTGAATCATCTTTTTCAATAACCTGATTCTGAAATTCAGGAATTAAAATTTGAAAAGAACTTCCTTTATTTAATTCACTTGATAGTATCTGTCTGATTATATCTCTTGCTCTGTAACCTGCTTTTATTATTCCTTCAAAACTGTTTCTGACACTGTTTTCATCTGATATAGTCCTTAATCCAAGTTCTGAATAGCTTATTATAGTTCCGAGAATATTGTTAAAATCGTGGGCTATGCCACCTGCAATGGTTCCTATAGATTCCATTTTTTGAGCCTGCTGTAATTGTTTTTCTATTTTTTCTTTTTCTTCTTCTGCTATTTTTTTATCAGTAATATCCGTTGCAGTACCTATAATCTGTTCTACCATACCTGTAGAGTCTCGTTTGAATACAGTATCTCTGGTACAGATCCATTTCCATGAACCGTCAGAGTGTCTTATCCTGTATTCTAAAGAAAAGATTTCCCCGTCAGGAGCATATGTTATATGTTTATGATATTCGGTAATTTTTTCTATGTCTTCAGGATGAATAATAATTTTTAAGAAATTACTGCCTATTATTTTTACCTCTTCCGATGTATAACCGAGGAAATTCATCAGCTCATAATTTGTATAAATATTGTATTTCCTGTTTAAATCATAAACATAAATGAAACTCGGTGTGGTTGCAAGAATTTTTTCTGCAAAATGGTGGGTCTCTTTCAGATATTTTTCAATTGTTATGTTATCTTTGGAAGAATTTAATAAGTGCTCCATATAATCACACATATATATATGTAAAATTGTATAGTATTAATATTTAAGAATTGCAATATAAAAATAGCATAAACTACCCAAATATACAATAGTGATTAAATTTTTTTATGACATGTAATTCCATCTGCTACTAATCTGAGCATAAGCCTGTAATAACAGTCTTCCTGCAGATTACAACGCAGGGAAGAATGTCCTGGTAAGGAAAGATGATAAAGAAACCACTCTTTACACACCTTATTAAAAAGGTAAAGGAGATACTCCTTACATGAATTTAATACTGCTTATTATATTCAGATATATATTTCTGTAAGAATCATCATGTGGATAAAAGGCTACTATAAAAAAAGTTATATTTTTTGGACTGGTTATGCAGAGACAGAGATTTTCAATATCATGATTCGCATTACCAGGTTGTACACAGTTAAGCATATAGCCATTTACAGAATTAATGGATGCTTCTCCTTCATATAGAATCTGAAATTTATTCGCATAAGGTGATTTCTGTGCCTGTGTCTGTACCCTGGTTTTTATGTCATCTACAAGGGATTTATGCATTTTTTGAATCTGATTTTTCTCTCCTTTGTATATTCCCATAATTTTAATAGCCAGGTTGGATGGATCTTTATATTTGCTTTTACCTTCAGGTTCATCAAGCATAAATGCAATATCTTCACTTCCTTCTGTGTAAGTCCAATCAGGAACAAAGCTTATTTCTATTCCTGCTGTATAGTTTTTATAAACGGCCCAGTATTTATCCAGGTCAGGAGATTTATTAAGGTTGTAGGTATTTGATGTGTAAATAGGATTACTTAAAAGGTATATGGCTATAAAGACGAGAATTGTGGAAAAAAGAAAAGAAGAAAATTTTTTAAAAAATTTTCCCATAATATTACACCATCCTTACTATTAAAATAATTGACAAATCAGGAATGAAAATTTATTAAATGTCTTATTGTAAACAGAACCAGAACTCACCTCCTGATAATAAGTATTGAATAAGACAGTTTTTTTATGGATATTCCTGACCTGTATATTTATTATATCAGGGTAGAGTAGTGAAAGGGTCAAAATTTTTCGTAGAAAATTTTGACTCTGACTTATGCATTATAAATATAGATAGTAAAAATAGCTTATTCATTTCTATCTATTATAATAATTAAATGGATACGAATGAGGAATCCTTTCTATAATTAATATTCACCGGCTAAAATAATCTCAAACGTTTCCCCTTTATGCAATACAAAACCTTTACCGTCATTATCTTCTTCTTTAAATATAAAACCTTCGAATACTCCTGTAAGTTTAAGCTTCTGTTCTGCCGGCACTACTGCCCCGAATCGTCCTTCCATATTCGTATGGAAACGTAATTTTTTCTCTTTCCCTTTATTGCCCGGATATTTTACTATAAGAGTAGAATCAGGAATACCGTTACCGGTATGTTTATCTACGATCTGACCGAATATTGTAGCAGCCGGCTCTATTTTATAGGCATAATTTTGTTTATCTTTTCCTACCTCTAACAGTTCTTCTTTACGTAAATAAAGAGCGCCTTTACCGTTTTCTTTTTTCTTATAAATATCTGCTATGTAATCTCCTTCCGGCAGATTACATTCTATATTTCCATTGTTATCTGTTACAAATTTTTTTATAAATCTGTGGGGATATCTTTCTTTTCCTTTTACATATTCTTCTATCATTTTCCTGTCTGTCGGGCCGAACAGACTCATTATATTTACTGTGGCTCCTTGTATTTCTTCATCTGTAATACTATCAGTTATCTTAATATTTACAGGAACTTTTTCATGAGGCGTTAACCGGAAATTTTTTACTATAGATTTCTCTTTGATGGTAATGTTCTCTTTATAATCATAATGAAGTTTTTCTTCTATAATAAGCATGTAATCATCGGAAGGAAGAATGGCAGAATAATTTCCTTCACTGTCAGTATCGACTTTTCTTTTCTTTCCTTCTTTGTTTATAAAAGTAAGATATGCATTTACAGGTAATTCTTCAAATGAAGTAATTTTACCGCTCATATGGGAACTTTTTCTGGTACAGTGCACCGTAAAAGAGGCAGATTTCAATCTTGCTATAATACGTTTTTCATCAGCTACCATTGCAGTTGGGATAAATATATAAAGGTCGTCTCCGTCTACGGTAAATGGCCAGTTATATCTTATGTCTGTCTTTACGGAATCTTTAAAAATACTGGTTTTTATCCTTCCGTACCCAAAAATTTCAAAGGGATTTATATTTTTTATATCCAGAATATTCCCGTCAAAATCAGTGGCATCCAGAAGATTTACACTTTTCAGTTCCACATATTTAACTGTTTCTCCGGCATTAAGCTGTAATTTTATTTTAAAATTATAATAGCCAATACTTTGTTTTGCTATAAAGGTTTCCTCATCTTTTTCCACAGGCATATGTCCTGCCAGTACCGAGAAAGGCGTTCTCGGATATAATGTTCTGAAACTCTTTGTATAATACATACCCTGAGATTTTTCTCCTACCGGTAACTGCAGTTTTTCCCATTTATCTTCCGGTATATTGATAGAAATATTTATTTTTCCTCTCACGTTGAATTTTGCATTAATATAGATGTGATCTATAGATTTTGCCTTTCCAGGGAGCTTTATGTCAGGATCGCCGTATATTTCACATTCATATACCGTTATCTGATTATAATATTTCGATAGTTCATAATTCCCGTAAGATTTACCATCCATCATCATAAGCGAGCTTTTTACAGTGGCAGTGAGGGTATTTTTTGCCTCTTTTACGGCTTCTCCCAGGCTATAACCGAACTGCATATATTTCATTATTTCAGAGACAAGAATATCACCTTCAAGTTCGAGGCCGCACATAAGCATGCCCATAAAAATGGATGCCCCCTGTCTTATGGACATAAGAGGCACATTTCTTTCAACCGGTACATCTTCATATTCCCAGTCTATTTCATTTGAGGAAAGCCACAGTCCTGTCGTTCTTGCTGTGATACAACTGAAACAATAGATTTGAACAGGCGGTATAAGAGGTAAATCTCCTGCTCCGAGACATTTTTCCGCACATCTTATATAAAGGAGTATGCCATGATTGCCTATATAACAGAGAAGAGAATTTTTAAGATTTTCTATTATATTGGAATATCGGTTGTCTTTTCCGTAAAGTTCTGTCATGTCCCATCCGGCATGTTTAAGATTTTCAGAAATAAAACATGCACTTGTCCGGAGAGTTGGAACTTCTGCTGCCGCTCCCATTTCTTCCAGACATGTTACACTGTCTGAAGAAGAAATGCCTTTCAGTTTAATATTTTTTCTGAGTTTTTTTGAGAGAAAACTTCTTTGAAACAGAAGTGACCCGTCCAGTATATTCAGGCCATGTATTCTTCCCTGGGATGCTCTCACATAATCTCCTTTAAAGAGGGTATAATCTCTTATAACATCGGTCTTCCAGTTATAACCTATTATGAAATCAGGAAGGATTGTCTGAACAAAAGGAAGACTTCCCGGCGTTCCGACTGCCGTAATATTACTGGCATGTTTATATTCAGTCGAAACATTTATTTTTTTTTCAATCTCAAGGCCGGAATTAACATTTACAGCATCATATATAATCCCCTTTTTTATTGCACATATATATGATCCGAGTAATGAAAGAAATGGACATTTGTAATCACTTATAAAAGGTGTTTCTTTACCGTCCATATCGGAAGAATTGATTATTACAAGATCTGACCATGAAGATTTTCCGCTGAATTTAATTATATCTTCTTTTGTTTTCAACGTCTTATGTCCTGGTATATCAGAGATATCCCCTAATATTATAATTTTTCCATAGGATTTATGGGAATTAAATCTGGATTTCTCTACAAAAAGAAAGTTTTTGTTTGCCAGTAATGGAAAAGCCATCAGAGCAAGAGGAAAATCTTCTTTTGAATAGACTGCTATCTTATCTGAATCATTAAAGGTTTCAACATCTTTAAGAGCAATATCATAATATTTTATGAAATGAGTGATAAGATTATCGTTAGAATTATTATCATATAAGATTATGGCAGGATTTTTTTCTTTTATAAAAAGCCCTGAAATTTTTTCCAGTGCTTCATATCTGTCTTCTGCAGAAATTTTATATAAATTCATAAACAGCCTCCCCGATTTCAGATTATTTCTATTATAATTTAAGTTTTCTCTCTTAGCAATAATGAGAAATTTTTTTGTAAAATGTTAACAAAATTTTTACATTTTTAAATAACTTTCAACTTTTTTTCTGATATAATTTTCTTATCAGGTTTATTTATCTGATTTACCTTCGCGTCACGCGTCATGAAAAGGAGACTATGGTTATGAAGATAAACTCACTCAACAGTCAGATTATAAAACCCCCTGTAACGGGAAAAGCTAAAGAAGAAACGCCTCTGGAAGTAAAAGATACACTTGATTTAAACAGCAGTAAACTGGATACGGCAGGCATTATAGGAGGAGTAACTGGCGGAATTTTGGGCGGAGCAGGTGCCGGTTATCTCGGTTTACAGGCAGGTGCCGGTGTTGCTCTTGTGAGCAGTCTTGTTTTTCTGCCTGAAACACTGGGAGATTTTGCAGGACGTATTGCCCTGGGAGGAACTATCGGAGGTGCAGTAGGACTCGTATCAGGTGCAGTTCTCGGCGCCTATCTCGGAAAGACTGCCGCAGATTATGCTACAGGAAAGAAATATTTTATAACGGAAACCGATAATCCCGATGTGGCAAGAAAAGGTAATAAATCGGATAATTTCGACCATTTCAAGGGAGTCGATCTGGGTTTAGTGCATATAGGTAAATTTACGGAAGGTCCTAAAGAATTTGAACAGGTAGAAACAGTAAAGCCATCAGATATTATGCCTGAAGAACAGGCAACAAAAATGACGGAAGGTATGTTAAACGCTCTTACCTCACCGTGGTACAAACCTGATCTATCTACTCTGAAAATGGATTCTGACGCTACAGTCACTCATTATATGAAAGAAGAAGAAACCTTTAAGGGTATAGCCATAGGGAAGAATTTTAAAATAGGCAGCAATAATCACGAATTAAGCGAAACGGAAGAGCCTTCAAAAGCTATAGTATTCTATTTTGACGGTGAGGTTCAGGGTAAGAAGAAAAAAGACATAAAACATACCCTTATGACAGGTAATCCCAAGGGTATAAAAAAAGATAAATAAAGATTTTTACGATAAAAATAAAACCTCCGGGGAAAAATACCGGAGGTTTTTATTTTTCTAATATAACAGTAAAATTAACCTGGAGTGAGTAGTGAAAAGTGAAAAGTGAAAAAAATAGCATATACCCACCATTCACTCTATAATATCTTGACATGATACTGACTAATATGTTTATATGTCAGTTGTATTTTACACTATTATACTGGAGGTTTATTCAATGAAATATCAGGTAATTCTCTCTTTTTTTGTCTTTATGGTATTAACTCTCTTTCTTGCAGGCCATTCTGCACAGGCCATGACCAATGACTGGTATCGTTTTAATGTAACTTTTACAGGCACAGGAACTTACTCACGTGAACATTCGGACCTTGAGCCATGTGATTACTGTAAGAACAAACATTGCAGAAAATTGAATATGAATTTTTCCTGGAAAGTATTCTATCCGCTTTTCTTTTCTGAGAGTAATATTCAGTCTCAGAAGAATAGTTCTGAAGCTGTGCCTCTCTGTATGGCTAAATATCCTTCCGACATAGTCTGTTCTTTCAGTTATGAAGAAGGTTTCTGTGAAATAGACGGATCGGGAAATTCTATTTATATAAATCATAAAGTTCCCAACGGACATGGAAAACCTAATGATCTGGCTGTATATATATATGCAGACAGATCAAAAACTTCCGGATATTACGATTTTATGATAGAATCGGTTAACGGCTTTATTTTAAGAGGTGACTTTCAGCCAGATGATCAGTGTAACTGTACTCTCAAAGGAGGAAAGTTAGATCAGTTACTGGAAAGTTTTATTTATTCTCCCAATGAGCAGCTCAGGGGAACATTCAGTGTTTCTCTGAAGGAACTCAAAAGCGGAAAAGCTTTTAAGAAAAATGTCGCATGTACAAGTCCCCATCCTCCGACCGGTTACGACCCAGATCCAGGCCTGGTTAAGAATGATCTTGCCTGGACCGGAACAGTCCTCTTTGAACCGGTTACCCTTATAAAAAAATAGATTAATGCCTGTTA
>CALARM010000713.1 GCA_937888925.1 uncultured Synergistia bacterium
TGAGAAAAAAGTGTAAATTTTTACACTCTGTAAATTTTACACTTTTACATTTTTTACTCTATCTTTTTTATTTCTTCCAGAGATAATCCCGTTACTTCTGCTATCTCTTCTAATGGATAATTTTTGGATAACATTTTTTTTGCTGTATCAAGTTTCCCTTTTTCTATTCCTTTCTCTATTCCTCTTTCCTGAGCTTCGTGAATAGTATTTTTAATAGCTGTGGCAAGCATAGGGTTCCCTCCTTTCATATCAATATTAAATGGTATATTGTGTTTTTTTAGATACGTGCCAAGCCATATCTTTATAAAACGTCCCAGTTCACCTGTGAAATCAACCATTTCTATTAATATTTTTTCAGCTTCTATAATTTCTTCCGTATTAACCTTTGTTACAAGATTAAAGAAAGCTGCCAGTATATTGTCCAGTCTATACAAACTGCTTAACTGTTCTTCTTTTAGTCCATGTAAGTCCAGCATATGATAGTTAAATCCTGGAACATACTTTTTCAATCTTTTATAAGGCTGTTCTATAAGTTCATCTATATTTAAAGGAACACTGCACTTCTGTTCGCCCGTATATATTACCAGAGGGAATACAGGAGGCAGTTTATCTTTAATCTGTCCTGTAGAAATCAGATCTTCATAAAATAAGAGCATATAACTGAGAACTCTCAGGGCAATATATTTATCCAGACTGCTCTGGAATTCGATTAAGGCAAATAAATAAGCCGTTTTACCTTTTAAATCCAGTTTAAGTATTAAATCAGTTTCCCGTTCTTTAAAGGTATCAGATACATAAGACGTCCCGATTTTCTGTATTTTATCAAAATCCACATCTTTAACAAAGTCTTCGTCTATAAAACCTGTAAGTAAATCTTTTATTATCTTCGGATGGGAAAATAATAATTTATATGTTTTATCGTGATAGTGGTGAATTTCTTCCATAAGAATATAATAACATAAATAGAGTTTTTATAAAATACTTAATATACAGGATTGCAAAAGATTACCGGGATATTGCAATTTTGTTTAAAATCCCGGCAATCCTTAAATCCTGAAAGTAGGGTAGGCTACCAGCGAGTTACATTTCTGCACTTTTCCAATGACCTCCCTCCGAACCGTACTTGATACTTTCGCATCATACGGCTCTCCAGTTAGACATTTATTTAGATTGTGTTAGTTTTCTGCCATCATATTTCCCACTGTGAATTAATCTATGACAATTTCTACAGAGTATTAAAGTCTTCCTATTCTTTCTAATCATTTCTTTCTTCCATTCAGGAATAACTTTTTTCCCTTCACATCTTCTTTTGAGGTCACTTATTTTTCTTATGTGATGTACTTCTATATGTTCTTCCTTACCACACAGTTCACATTTATCCGCAAGTATTCTCTTAAGAAGTTCTGACTCCTTAGATGATCCCACGTTCCTTATATAAACAACTTAATAGGCTAACTTAGATGCTCCATTCATACCCTTGCTCTTTCTCATTGAAAGATGTTCATTATTCTGAAGCATTATTCGATAATCGCGATTTAATTTCGAATAATCTAATAAATGCTCTTCTTTTTTTTGAGTCTATAGACATTTATTAATAATGATACAGGTGTCAGACGTTTTCCTGTAAGCACTGAATTTTACCACTGGATATTAGAGTTCAAGCAGTTTAGCTTTCATCATATTAGCTAGCCCTTGCCAGCCCCCCTGGACTATCGTCTTCATCCGTTTCTGGCTTTATCAGGATGCTATGTTCACATTTCGATTTCTCTACTTGTTAACCTGATTGGACTATCAGCTCAGGCTTCAGTCTGGTAACGCTGATACTTACTTTGTAAGTAATCGTTTATATTGTTACGTGGCGCACATCGCGGTTCAGACTATTTTGTCTTCACAACACGAAAACCAACGAGGCTATTTCCGTAGTAGGACGGATCTAGTCCACTACGAACAGCAGAACGGTAGTATAAGGGATCAGTATTATTACATGTACCGCCGCGTAAAACACGGCCCACTCCCCAGGCAGGACCTAACGGATCGATGCCAGGACTCACAGCATAATAACTATCACCATACCAGTCATTACACCATTCCCATAAATTACCACTCATATCATAAAGGCCGAAATTATTTGGCAACTTTGTACCCACTATATTTTGATTACAACCATACCAGCAGTAAGATGTAATATTAATAGGATTTAAACCATCCTCACCCCAGTAATAATCATGGGAAACAGCTTCCCCTGCACGGCACGCATATTCCCATTCTGCCTCAGTGGGAAGTCTGTAGCCCTTTTTTGTTATGTCTACATTGTATGAAATGTCATAACATCTCTCCAGACCATCTTGATCGCTCAGCCAGTTACAGTAATTCACTGCATCAGTCCAGTTTACAGTATCAACTGGATAATTTGGATCTGAGAAACGACCTGTATGAGATGGTGAAAAAATCTTATATTCTTTATTTCTTATTTCATACTTACCAATGTAAAAATCACGGGTAATTGTTACTGAATGGCGTGGCCTTTCATTACTATTCCCTACTCCACCATCTACATCTCCCATCTGAAAAGTTCCGGTATGTATCAATACCATTTCAACACCAGGATCTCCCACAATGACCTGATATGTACCGGTTCCTTTATAGAAGAACACTGTCTCAGTAGTATTCTCTCCTCTTACAGATACCTCTATACGATATTTCCCTGAAGGGAGATTTATTGTGCCTGCTATAGAAGTATTGCTCCATGAAGCAAAAGATGACGGATTATAAACAGTTCCCCATGGATTATTCGGGTCATTTTCATTAACCTGAATGAACCTCACTTCTCCGTTCACACTTGTCTGAGAAGTTCCGAAATTTGTTCCTGCAAGTGTAAAACTCACATCAGTAGTTCCATTTGTAGAATCTTTATCAGGAGTCACAGAAGTCAGCGTAGGAAGTCCATAAACAAGAACCCTTCCGGTCTGGCCGTCATAATCAAACTGTCCCTGTGTATTAAACAGGTTATTTATTGCAGGAAAAACCTCTGCAGTAACAGGCTGTGTAATATGAGTGGCATGACCTATGGGGCCTACAGTTACTGCTCCGCTGTTCATACTGGCAGTTCTGTCATTTGTGTAATCATGGTTTTGAAAAGAAATGCTGCTTCCTGCAGGAATATCAATATTCTGAGGCACATAGGAGCCGTCACTCTGTATTGCAACGCCTAACAGAATGAGTCCCGGCCCTTCTGTTGCTCCGGGGGTCATATAAAAACCATGTTTTCTCTGACAGAGAAGGTTTCCCGACGGGTCAAGGACTTCAATTGTGGCAGTATTAAGACCTACAGGAACATTGGAAACAGTCAGTGTATAAGTGCCTGCTCCTGTGGGGTCGAGGTCGTTTCTTTCTCCCACTATTGAAGTGGCGATTGCTTCACCTGTGATTGTAACTCTCAGGGTATGGGAGTTATAGGGGAGATCTGAACCTGTGAGTTCTTTCGCTCTGATGCCGGAACCTGAGCCGGGGAATTGTACCTCTACTTTAAAGGTTCCTGTAGGTAGATTAGATGGTATTGTAGAAC
>CALARM010000714.1 GCA_937888925.1 uncultured Synergistia bacterium
AAATAGAATTTTTATAGTAGACCTGATGGGACTTTCAGTTTTCGGAAAAAGCTCAATATATGTGGCTTGAACCACATACATCACCTCTTTTCTTAATAGATTTTTTGGATATTTCTATAATACTGAAAAGAGGATTAATTTTACAGAAAGTAAAATTTTTATTCCAGACCTGGAGATACGTTAGAGTTTTGGAAAAAGCTCTGATTATATGGGATATAATTCTTTTATCAGAGTCCATGAAAAACATGCCATGCCAGGAAAACCTCTCTCATATAAGCTCAGAGTATCTGAAAAAGAGGGGGCAGAAGAATGTTAAAATGTCTAATTCTTGGAAGTCTTTATTTCATTTATATGGGCAGTAAATTATCTTTACGAAGGAGATGAACATTATGAAAAAACTCCCAGTAGGTATTCAAACCTTCAGTAAACTAATCAATCAGAATTACCTGTACATAGACAAAACAAAAGAAATCTTCGATCTAATCAGTAACGGAGGATACTTCTTCCTCTCCCGGCCCCGCAGGTTCGGTAAATCCCTTCTCGTATCAACCCTCAAGGAAATATTTACAGGTAACAGAAAACTATTTAAAGGCTTATATATTTACAATAAAATCAAATGGGAAAAACACCCTGTAATACATCTGGATTTCACTTCTACTGTCTATTCGGAAGGAGAGGCTGCCTTTAAAGAAACCATTATCGACAAACTTATAAAAATCGGAGAGAAATACAATATAACTATCAGTAAAACAGTCTATCTGAAACCTGTTTTCAAAGAACTGATAGAAAAACTCTCATCCATTAACAGTGTTGTCGTCCTGGTTGATGAATATGATAAACCTATAATAGATCTCATCTCAGACCAGGATTCTGCAATTAAAAACAGAGAAATATTAAAAGATCTTTATTCAGTCTTAAAAGAGGCAGAAGAATATCTAAGATTCGTTTTTCTTACAGGAGTATCCAAATTTTCCAAAGTTTCCATATTTTCCGGCCTTAATAATTTACAGGATATTACATTATCCTCGAAATTTGCTACCATATCAGGCTATACACAGAATGAACTGGAATATTATTTTAAAGATTATATTGAATTATTATGTAAAGAACAAAATCTCAACAGAGAAGAATTACTTAATAGAACAAAACACTGGTATAACGGCTATTCCTGGAACGGACAGGACAGAGTATATAATCCATTTTCCATTCTCAATCTATTCTCAGAAAATAAATTCGGTAACTACTGGTTTGCCACCGGAACACCAACTTTTCTGATAAATCTTATAAAAAAACAGAAAGCCGAAATCATTGAATTTGAAAATAAAAAAATAACAGAATTAACTTTTGAAAGCTATGATATAAAAAATCTGAACCTCTATTCTCTGCTATTTCAAACAGGTTATCTTACGATAACAGAAGTAAAAAGAGAAGAAGAATTTATTACTTACAACCTCTCATATCCGAATTTCGAAGTAAAAAATTCACTCCTTAACTACATTATAGAAGGTTTTACAGAAAACCGTATTGATGAAATACAGCCGAAAATTGTGGAACTGAAAAAATCTTTAAGGCATGGAAATATTCAGTCTTTTATAGAGATAGTAAAATCTCTCTTTGTAAAAATTCCTTATACTCTACATATAGAAAAAGAAGCTTATTATCACTCACTATTTTACATGCTCCTTTCTTTAATGGGAGTAAATATAGATTTGGAAATTTTAACAGATAAAGGAAGAGTAGACGGGGTAATAGAGATTGAAGATAAAGTCTATGTAATAGAGTTCAAATACGGAGTATCTGGAAATGATATGAATAAATTAACGAGATCTGCTATAAGTCAGATAAAAGAAAAAAAATATTATGAGAGATATAAAACGAAAGAAAAGCAAATAATATTTCTGGGTGTCGGTTTTATTGATAAGCATATTGGTTTTCAGGTAGAACATTTTTACGTTTCTATTTAAATCTTATAGGGAAAGCCGCTGAATATTTTCCATACTTTGTAGTTGCCTTTCAGGAACTGGGGAAAACAGGCATAGGCAGAAAAAGTGGAATAAGAGCAGCAATATCCTTCTGCCTGAAATAGAAGTAATTTCCCATAGAATCATGTCCTGCATCCATAATAGCAGCAGTAATATTGACAGGAATTTCATGCTCTCTGTCGGAGGTATAATTACCGCCTGCATCTGTTGTTCCTGTTTTTCCGTTAATAGAAATATTTGCGTCTTTTACGGCACCATTTGTAAATAAATTATAAACCTTTCCTGTAAGGCTTCCCTGAGCCGGTGTAATGGTAGCGGCTGGATTAACTGCCGGCGTATTGGTAGCATTGACTGAAGGTGTATTGGTAGCAGTGGCATTGACTGAAGGCGTATTTGTAGCAGATGGTGTATTTTCTGCCAGGGGAGTTGCTGTTGCCTGTGCCACCGGTGTTACAGGAGTTACGGTAATTGATACTATGGCTCCTCCTGTGCTTCCTCCTCCTCCACCGCATCCGGTAAATAATACGGCCAGTATTAACCTGACATAGTCATATAAAAAATTGCCTGGAAGAACTATTTAATTTTACAAAAGGACTTATAAATTTTAGTTGATTATGTAGTAAAATTATCTTATGATGATAATAATAAAAACTGAAGCATTAACTATAGGTACAGAAAAGAAATGAAAATAGATATACACTGTCATACAAGTAAATATTCTCAATGTTCCGAACAGACACCGGAAGACATGATTGAACGTGCAATAAGAAGAGGGATGAAGGGTA
>CALARM010000715.1 GCA_937888925.1 uncultured Synergistia bacterium
CTCAGGAAATATCTGCAATGATTCTACAAAAAATGAAAAAAGATGCTGAAAGTTACCTGGGTGAAGAAATTAAACAGGCAGTTATAACAGTACCCGCTTATTTTAATGACAGCCAGAGACAGGCTACAAAAGATGCAGGGACTATTGCAGGCCTTGAAGTAATGAGGATAATTAATGAACCTACTGCATCGTCTCTGGCCTATGGACTGGATAAATCTTCAGAAACAGAAACTATACTGGTTTTTGATCTGGGGGGAGGAACATTCGATGTATCCATATTGGAAATAGGCGGTGGTGTAATACAGGTAAAATCTACCAGCGGTGACACCAGACTCGGAGGAGATGACTGGGATAGAAGGTTAGCAGAGCATCTTGTAACAGAATTTCAGCAGAGGGAAGGGATAGATTTAAGACAGGATAAAAGTGCTATGCAAAGACTGAAAGATGCCGCGGAAAAAGCAAAAATAGAACTTTCTTCCCTTTATCAGACCAGCATAAATCTTCCTTTTATCACTGCTGACAATACAGGACCAAAACACCTGGAAACAGAACTTACAAGAGCCAGGTTCGAAGAACTTACAGCAGATTTAATGGATAGAACGAAAAAACCCCTTCAAACCGCAATTGATGACGCGGGGGTGAACCCTGCCGATATAAACAGAATACTTCTTGTGGGAGGTTCCACAAGAATGCCTGTCGTCCAGGAATTGGTAAAGGAATTTTTCAAAAAAGAACCTCATAAAGATATAAATCCTGACGAATGTGTTGCCCTTGGAGCTGCCATGCAGGCAGGAGTATTGTCTGGAGAAGTTAAAGATGTTGTCCTTATAGATGTAACTCCCCTCAGCCTTGGTATTGAAACAAAAGGCGGAGTTTTTGCAAAATTGATAGAAAGAAATACTGCTATACCAACGTCTAAAAGCAGAATGTTTACAACATCTGTAGATAATCAGGAAACAGTAGAAATACATGTTCTTCAGGGAGAAAGAGCCTTTACTGCTGAAAATAAAAGTCTTGGTAAATTCCAGCTCGTAAATATTCCGAGAGCTGTTAAAGGATTACCTCAAATAGAGGTTACCTTTGCCATAGATTCCAATGGTATAGCCAGCGTAACAGCAGTAGAAAAATCTACCGGAAGAGAACAGAAAATTACTATTTCTTCATCTTCTAACCTTTCTACAGAAGAAGTTGACCTGATGGTAAATAAAGCTAAAAAATATGAAGAAGAAGATAAAATAAAGATGGAACTTATAGAAATAAGGAACAGAGCAGAAAGTCTCCTTACTTCAGGTTATAAAACTATAGAAGAGTTTAAACCACAGGTAGAAATAGAGTTAATAGAAACAGCAGAAGGAGCACTTTCAAGACTACAGAATAATATGTCAGAAGAAGATCCTGTAAAATTCAGGGCTAATATTCAGGAATTACTGGATGCACTCGGTAAATTACATTCCCGTGCCTATGAGAAGAAAATGGAGGAAAAAAGAGAAAAGGAGAAAAAAGAAGAAGAGGAAAAAGCAACTCATACCTCCAGCAATGATACTCATAATGACAATCCTGAAAAAAAAGAGGAGACTCCTTCCGGAGGTGATTGATTTTGAATAAAAAAGATTATTATGAAGTTCTGGAAATAGATAGATCTGCTACAGAAGCAGATATAAAACAGGCCTATAGAAAAATGGCAAGGAAATATCATCCTGATGTCTCTCAGGATGTAGATAAGAAACAGGCCGAAGATCGTTTTAAAGAAATAAATGAAGCATATGAAATATTGAGTGATAAACAAAAAAGAGCTACTTATGATCAATACGGTCATGATGCTTTTAGAAGCGGTGCAAGCGGATTTGGTGGTGCCTCAGGTTTTGGAGGATTCGGTGATTTCGGATTCGGCGGTATTGATGATATATTTAATATGTTCTTCCAATCAGGTGGAGGAGGACAGACAAGAGGAGCCAGAAATCAACCTCAGAGAGGCAGTGATTTGAGAGGAGATGTTACCCTTACACTTGAAGAAGTTGTGGCGGGAGTTGAAAAAGAAATAGACGTATCATCCCTCAGAACCTGTCCGGTATGTTTTGGTACAGGTGCCAGTGACGGTGCTTCTTCTCAAAACTGTACCCAGTGTCAGGGCACAGGACAGGAAAGAATAGTGCAGAGTACTATGTTCGGTCGTTTTATCAGAACAGGTCCCTGCAGAACGTGCCACGGAGAAGGAGTAGTTATAAGTTCTCCCTGTGAAGAATGTAAAGGACTTGGAAGGGTTACAAAAAAACGAAAGGTTTCCGTAAAGGTTCCTGCCGGAGTAGATGAAGGCTCAAGGATAAGACTTCAGGGTGAAGGAGATGCAGGCACAAAAGGCGGCCATGCAGGAGATCTTTATGTATTTATTAATGTAAAACCTCATAAAGTATTTAAGAGGTTTAATGATGAGCTTTACTGTGAAAGAGAAATCTCTTTCCCGAGAGCTGCCCTGGGAGGAAAAATTTCAGTTCCCACTATTGATGGAGAAACAGAACTTGATATACCACAGGGAACGCAGTCGGAAACTCTGTTCAAAATAAAAGCCCAGGGAATACCAAATCTGCGATCCGGCAGAAGAGGTGACCTGCAGGTGAAAATTATAGTTAAAATTCCCGCAAAGCTTAATTCAGAACAGAAGAAACTTTTAAAGGAATTTGCTGTTGCCTGCGGAGAAGATCTTGATGCTACTGCTCAGGGAAAAGGGTTTATCGGAAAAGTTAAAGATGCACTTGGAATATAGTAGTGAATAGTGAATAGCAAAAAAATGAATAGTGAGTGGTGAACATATGCATTACATGGAGATTAATTATGGCATGGAATGAAATTTCTATTGGAGTATCTTTTGAAGATTCTGAAGCTGTTTCATATGTTCTTCAATGTCTGACCGGCGGAACAGGACTGGTTGAAGAACAGAAAGAAAATGAAATAATTTACAAAGTTTATTTTCAGGAAGATGAATACTTTAAAGATAATTTTAATAAACTTAAAAATTCGTTGGAAGATCTGGTTTTACAGGGACATTCTATCGATTTGGAGCATATTTCCTGTGTATTATTAAGAGATGAAGACTGGTCTGAGAGCTGGAAAAATTTTTTTGAACCTCTTAAAATAGAGAAAAATGTTGTTATAAAACCACCATGGAAAGAATATATACCTGAGGACAGAGAAGAAAAAGTTATAATTATAAATCCCGGAATGGCCTTTGGAACAGGTTCTCATGAAACTACAAAAATGGCTGCATACTATATACAGAAATATGCTCCTTCTATGAATTCTATTCTGGATCTTGGCTGCGGAACAGGTATACTCGCTATTATTGCCTCCATATTCGGTGTCAAAAATGTCTATGCCATTGATAATGATGAACTGGCACGTTCGGCTCTCAAAGAAAACCTGACCCTGAATAATCTTGACGGCAGAGTAGAATTTTTTCTCCAGGAAGGCTTAAAAAACTTCTCCCTGAAAGCAGAATGTATTGTTGCAAATATACAGGCATCCGTTTTTAAGAAAATTAAAAAAGAATTTTCTCCTGTTCTCGTTTCACCCGGCATTTTAATTCTTACAGGTATACTGTTAGAACAGAAAGATGAAATTCTTGAACTATTTTATGAAGAAAATTTTGAGTTTATAGAAGAACTAAAAGAAGCAGAATGGGTATGCCTTGTACTGAAGAAAATTTTTTAGAAATCTTCTATAGTAATTGCGGCTCTAATTACCGCTCCAGGTAAATTAGTAACCGTTTTATCAGCTTCTGCCTGACAGGCTCTTACGAAGAAAAATAATTTGCCTTATATCATTTGTTTTACAGACAATAAATTAACCCTTATTTAATTTTTAATTCTATATAAAAGACTAATTTTTCTTCTCCAGAGCCTGCCAGGCAGAAGCTTTTTACGGGTACCCTTTTACCTGTTACGGTACTAAGTAATTGAAACCGGTTCCCACTTACCTTTCACAAGGTGATAAATTTCATTATAGCCAATATACTGCAATAGATAATGCACTTCAGTAAAATGAGAACTTATCTGGTCAGGACTGTGAGCATCAGAATTAACCATTAACTTAATATTAAGTTCTTTGCATTTTCTTAATATCCAGTGGGAAGGATACATAGCAGCTACAGGTTTTCTCAGACCTCCCGTGTTAACCTCTATTATCCGGTCATACCCCGATATTACCTTTAATGTTTCATATACTGCCTCCTGATACCATGACTCCTTCTCAGAAAAATATTTTTGTTCGAAATTATTTATCTTGATTAAATCCAGATGACCTATAATATCAATTTTTTTTTCTCCGACCATCTGCCTTATCAGAGCATAATACTCTTCAACCAATTTCCGAATATTTCCTCCGAATATTTCCTCCAGACCTTTCCTGAATAATTCATCATCACCATCTACAGGCCACGGATGACCTGAACTGTCGTTTCTCACATAGTGTACAGAACCTATCGTGTAATCAAGAGCTGTATGACTGTAAAAAGGCAGAAGAAAATCCTTTATTGACGGTAAAAAGTCCACTTCCATACCAAGTAAAATTTTTATATTTTCTCTGTATTTTTCTTTCAAACATTTAATTTTATCAATATAATTCTGAAATTGATCTGAAGCTATTGCATAGGTATTCGAAAAAGGTAAAGGACCATGGGAAGAAAAACCTACCTCAGATAATCCTTCTCTGATAGCTGAAGTAATATAATCTTCAGGGTCACCGGTACCGTCACAGAAATTGCAATGAGTATGATAATTTGCTTTAAACATAGTAAGCTAAGTGGTCGTAACGCGTAACTTCGTGACAGGTTTAATCCATACACATCACGCTTTACGCTTTACAAGGTTATTATTTATAGATAGTTATGAAACTAATTATATATAAAAATAGGTTCGTTTTTACTTTAAACTTTCCTGCTATTTTATTATAATA
>CALARM010000716.1 GCA_937888925.1 uncultured Synergistia bacterium
CCTGTCAGGCAGAAGCTGATAAAATGGTTACTAATTTACCTGGTGCGGTAATAAGGGTTTAGAGTTGAGGGTTTAGTAACTCATAACTCATAACCCATAACCCATAATCCATAACCCATAACCCATAACCCAATATGCTACATCTAAATAATATATACAAAACATTTGAACATCAGGAAATACTTAAAGGTATTTCCCTTCATATAGGCCCCGGAGAAAAGGTCGGACTTATAGGCAATAACGGCACAGGCAAATCTACTCTTATGAAAATAATATCAGGTCTCATAAATCCCGATAGAGGTGATATCATTATTGCTCCTCATACGGAAATTGCCTATCTGCCGCAGGAAAGACAGTGTAATACCGGGAACAGTCTCTATGGTGAGATGCTATCTCTTTTCAGAGAAGTATTCGAACTGGAACAGACCATGAGAGACCTTGAAGTAAAAATGGAAAATGAAACAGATATAGATGAAATTCTGAGGAAATATTCGGAAGCTCAGAGTAAACTCGACAGTCTTGAAGTCTCCACAATCGAGGCAAAAATAGGAAAAGTTCTCTATGGTCTTGGCTTTAAGCATGAAGATCTTACAAAGGTTACATCCTGTTTCAGCGGAGGATGGCAGGCAAGGATTGAACTTGCAAAGATATTATTAAAAAACCCCGATATGCTTCTTCTGGATGAACCTACAAATCATCTTGACCTTGAGGCAATTGAATGGCTTGAAGAATTTCTTGTCAATTATAACGGTTCCTTTATCATAGTGTCTCATGACAGGTATCTCCTGGATAAACTTACAGAAAGAACTGTTGAACTGGAGAGAGGTAAAATTTATTTATATCCCGGTAATTATTCCTTTTATACTATTGAAAAAGAACACAGGAGAGAACTTCTGGAAGAGAAATATGAAGATCAGCAGAAATATCTTGAGAAATCACAGAGATTTATAGAGAGGTTCAGATATAAAGCAACAAAGGCAAGACAGGTTAAAAGCAGGGAAAAAATGATCGAGAAAATAGACAGGACTTCCCTTCCCGAAACAGATGAAAGAAAGATAAAATTTTCCTTTCTCTTTGAAAAGCAGAGCGGTCGTGAAGTAATAACTGCCAAAAATCTTGCAAAATCTTATGATGGCAGAGCTATAATTAAAAATATAGAATTCCTCATAGAAAGAGGAGATAAAATAGCCATAACAGGGAAAAACGGTTCGGGGAAATCGACACTGATAAAGATAATAGCAGGTATCATTCCTTCAGACAGAGGCAAATATGAAACAGGTTATAATGTAATTCCCGCATATTTCGCACAGCACCAGGCAGAGAATTTAAATACCGGGAACACTGTAATGGAGGAATTAAGAGACACAGCTTCTCTTTCTATTACGGATCAGGCTCTGAGGACTATTCTGGGGTGTTTCCTTTTCAGAAATGAAGATGTATTTAAAAAAATCGGAGATCTGAGCGGAGGAGAAAAAAGCAGGGTAGCCCTTGCAAAAATAATAGTAAAACCGTCAAATCTCTTATTAATGGATGAACCTACAAACCATCTGGATATATCTTCTATGGAGGTTCTTGAAAATGCCCTTGAAGAATATGACGGCACCTTATTATTTATATCTCATGACAGATATTTTATAGACAGACTGGCAACAAGAATATTTGAGATTGAAAATGAAGAACTGCGTATATATGACGGTAATTACAGTTATTATATAGATAAAAAGAAGAAAGAGATAAAAGAAAAATCCTCCGGGATAGAAATAAAATCCCACAGGAAGAAAAAGGAGAAAAAAATAAAAGATACCTGTGAAACAGATCCGGTCAAAGCTATTGAAGAAGAAATAGAGAAAAAAGAAAAAAGGATAAAAGAAATAGAATTGTCTATGGGAGAAGAGGGATTTTATCAGGATCCCTCCCAAAAACATCTCATAGAAGAATACACAAATATAAAAAAAGATTTATCATATCTATATGAAAGATGGGAAGAGCTTGTATAGCAGTGACCGGTGACCGGTGACCGGTGACCGGTGACACCTTACTGTTTATCACTCACCCTTCACCTATCACCCTTCACTCTTCACTCGCTTTTCTTTATAGGAGACTTTGCCTTTTTCAAACCTATTTTAGCACAGAGATTACCGAAAAAACCTGATTCTCTGGCAAGCATTGCTTCAAGTTCTCCTTTATCGAGCCATATACCATTACATTCATTGCATATATCAATAAGAATATTCATAAAGGTTATTTCTTCAAGTTCCATACCGCATTTCGGGCATCTCATATAATGAAGTTCTTTTAATTTCTTTTTTTCTTCTTCCAGCCTTCTTGTAGTTTCTTCTTCTTTCTGTTTCTGAACCCTCATGGCATGTTCTTTAATGAGCTTTTCTTCCTGTTCTACCATATATTTTTCTTCTTTACTCAACCTTCCGCTTTTTATTATTGCCGGTTTTACCTCAATGTCTGCCTTAACACTTTTATGACTCTTCAATTTCATCCCATCTCCTCTCATTATTAAATCAGGTTTGGGGTTCCGGGTTTCAGGTTTTGGGGTTCAGGTTTTCTTAACCCAACACCCAACACTCAACACCCTTAACCTTAAAAAAATGAAAATTCTTATACCTTTAAAATAAAAACCATGTGTCATGCATAACGATTATAAATTACCGATTCTCTGTCCGGAGGAAGTATATGAACATAATCGATAGATGTAGAAACATTGGGAGTAGAAGTAGGAACAGCTTTTTGATAACGGGGATATACTATAAAACATATAAAACCTATAATAATAGCCAGTACAACCAGGAGGACAGAAATAGTAAATATGAGACCTACTTTTTTCTTATCTTCTTCTGTTACTTTTTTACCAAGTCTTTCTGTTATTATCTGTTCCTTTTTCTTTTTTAAATCCTGTGGTGTTTCTATAGGTGCCGGTCTGAAACTGGCAAGGCCTGGTTGTGTCAGAAGGAGAGCATCCCTGAATTCTTTAACTGTCTGATACCGTTCTTCCGGTTCCAGAGCAAGAGATTTATTTATAATCTTCTCAAGGTCAGGAGAAACATCTTTATTGATAGAACGGAGTGAATGAAAAATAAAGAGCTCTTCACACTGTCCTTTACCGTTGGTAAGTATGGCATGCATGGTTGCTCCGAGTGTGTAAATATCAGATCGGGCATCTGTTTTTCCTCCCCCGTAATGTTCAGGAGAAGCTGTAATAACGGACCCAAAATCACCGTCAGTATTTTTACCTTCTTTTAAATATCTTGCAACGCCAAAATCAATTATTTTTATATTACCTGTATTATTTTCAACCATTATATTATCAGGCTTTAGATCACGATAAATAAGAGGAGGTTTAAGGTTATGAAGATAATCAAGTATATTGCATATCTGAATAGCCCATCCTGTAACAGTGCTCTCAGGAAGGTAAATATCAGGAGAAGACGGTAAGAGTTCTGTAATGGTTTTTCCGTCTACATATTCCATGACAAGATAATAATAACCTTCTTCCTCGAAAAAATCATATATCTTCACGATACCATCATGATCGAGTCGTTCAATGGTACTTTTTTCCTGATTGAGGGCAATTACAAGCTTTGACTGAGTGCCGTCCACTTCTTTTATAATACATTTCCCATCAGGAAGGGAAGCAGTGTAAATAATCCCCATGCCTCCTGTTGTAAGAAAAGAAACTTTATATTTTCTCTTTAATATTGTATCCTTTGGAAGAATCGTAAGGGATTTATTCTCAAATCCCGGACTTCCGTCAGGTAAAGGATCACGAAATAAAGACATATTTTTTAGTGAAAAGTGAAAAGTGAAAAGGAAACAACTATTCACTGATCACTATTCACTACTCACTACTCCTTATTCACTTCTTTAAAGGCTTCAAGAGAAGGTTCTATAAGCAGAGGTTTTCCTGCTACCTTCATGGCAGAGTCTATATCTTTAAGACCGCTGCCTGTAACGACACACACAATTCTTTCCTGAGAAGAAACCTTACCTTCTCTGACAAGTTTTCTCAATCCTGCAAAGCCTGTAACACCGGCAGGTTCTCCGAATATACCTGTTTTTTGAGCCATATATTTTATAGTATCAAGGATTTCTTCGTCTGAAACAGTCACGGCAGTCCCATGTGATTCTTTTATAGCTCTCACAGCAGCAACACCATCTCTTGGCAGATCAACAGAGATACTGTCGGCAACAGTTGTTGCGCTTACAGGGACTATGTCTATTCTATCTGTATCTTTACACTTCTCAAAAGAAAGTGCAACGGAAGAACTCAATGTTGATTGAACGGCAATCATCTGTGGAAGAGTGTCTATAAAACCAAGTTCATAGAGATCCTTTAAACCTTTCCACAGACCACTTATAATATTACCGTCACCTACGGAAACAAATATTTTATCCGGTACCTTCCATTTCAATTGTTCACAGATTTCCAGAGTACAGGTTTTTTTACCTTCACGGGTAAAAGGATTATAACCGGTATTTCTGTTATACCATCCATATTCACCCGATACTTCCATACATAGATCAAAAGCCTGATCATAAGTTCCTCTGACCATTATTACTCTGGCACCAAAAAGAACAAGCTGTGCTATTTTCGCCTTTGGAGCTTTCTCCGGAACGAATATGACTGCCGGCATAGCAGCACTGGCACAGAGACATGCCATTGAAGAACCGGCATTACCGGTGGAAGCGCCAGTAATAATATTTGCACCTTTTTCTCTTGCCGTTACAAGAGCTATTGCGCCTGCTCTGTCTTTAAGAGATGCACTGGGATTACGGCTGTCATCTTTAAGATAGAGTTCCGAAACCCCAAGTTCTGATGCAAGTCTGTCCATTTTATAAAGTGGTGTCCAACCTATATGAAGAGGAGGAATATATTTCATATCGGAAAAAGGCATTATCGGGAAATAACGCCAGATAGAATAATCGTTACAGGAAGCAAGACTCTTTCTGTCAAAATCCTTTTTTATATAATCATAATCATATATAACCTCAAGATTACCGGAACATTTCTTACACAGATAGGTCACTTCCGATACATTATATTCCTGAGAACAGGAAAAACATTTAAAACCCTTTATTTTTTCCATAATAAACAATATCCTTTCAATTACCGGCAGTGAATAATGAGCAGTTATTTAGTAGTAATCGTGACGCATAAGGCGCAACGGGTGAGTAGTGCCCCATGATGGGTGATGAGTATTACGTGACGCGTAATGCGTAACCCGTGACGGGTATAATTACTCCAGCCACTACTATTCACTGCTCACTGTTCACTGGTCACCTGGTTACATGAGTGCCTGTTTTGCCAAGAATAGCATCTTTTATCTTCTCAGGACAGGTAATAATAGCTTTCTCTCCTCCCTTTTCAAGGAAAGAAACTACTGCTTTCATTTTCGGAAGCATACTGCCCGGCTTGAAATGCCCTTCCTGTATATATTTCTTAATATCTTCAAGTGTGGCATGATCTATGTCCTTTTGATCGGGTTTTCCGAAATTCAGACATGCCTTCTCTACGGCAGTGGAAATCATAAATATATCTGCTTTAATATTACTTGCAAGCAATGCCGAAGCATGATCTTTATCTATTACTGCTGCCGT
>CALARM010000717.1 GCA_937888925.1 uncultured Synergistia bacterium
CATATCTTTGCAGTTCAAAAAAGCCGCTATTGTCAAGATTTAACTCCTCTTTAACATGGTCAATATCTTCTTCACTGCTTTTCACCTGACTTAAAGCACATATGGCGGGATAAATCTTACAAATACAGCTACTGATTGAAAAAATCATGGAAGGTAAGATCTCTTTATTCATAGATTCCTGAATTTCAGATCCTTTTACAAGGTAATAGCCTCCCAGATAATAGTTATGCTTCTCTTTCATAATTGCTCCTTTTTTAATTACCGTAATGCGTAAATTACTAAAATATTGTATTGAGAATCGTAACGCGTAACGCGTAACGCGTGACGGGAGGAACAAATTCTCATACTTCGTTGTAACCGAAACGGTCATGGCCGTTAGAAGTTAATTAAAGTGAAAAGTGAACAGTGGATAGAAAAAAATAATTCATAGCTTATTTTATTCACTTTTCACTACTCACTCCTTAATTATGAAACAATTACTTTACCCTGAATGTAACATTTACGGTAAAGCTCTCACTTCTGGCATTTATTTCCTGAAATTTTCTTAATATTTCTCTGGCTTCTTCCGTATTGGGTCTTATTTCTATATTTAATTCCATTGCTTCCGAAGAAACTATATCTTTCTCAAAAGAAACCATCTTCTGAGTTTCCCTGGACACGTCAGAATGAGAAAGATTTTCTTTTTCCATAGATATTAAACGTTCAATATCGAGAGATTTTACAGCTTTTTTCCCTTCATCCCCTTTAGGCTGTCTGTCAAATATGGGATTGGCTTTTACAATAATAACATCTTTTTCATCCAGACTTTCTGCAAGGTCATGTTTTATAATCTCTTCACCCATTATCCTCCTGACAGATTTTTCCATCTGTGACTTTGTATACTCATCTGTTTCTACATTAATGGCCTCTTCAAGTTCTTTAATCGAAGATTCTCTTTTCAAAGAACTTATAGCAGAAGCAGCGGCTCCTCTTACAAATTTACTCTGATCCATAAGAGAATTAAGTAAAGCTCTCTCTGCATCAGGTGATTTATAAACTGCCAGTGCCCAGCAGGCTCTTACCTTTATCTCTTCCCTGCTATCCTGCAATGCACGGATACATTCTGAAACCTTCTTAAAATTATAAGTTTTACCGATTTTCATTCTTAATAATATTATAAAGGTTAGCACTATTAAAACTAAGACAGCTACAGCAGTAATACGCCAGTAAAATGGTATCTGATTTATCAGAGCCATTATGTCCGGTTCCTGTTTTTCTACCTGTTCTATTAAAGAGATTAAAATTTTCATATTTTTTCACTTTCTTATCGAGTTTAGATCATATTACAAATTTCTTATTGCAGACATCGAACGTTTAACGTTATCCGTCCACCACTAAACCTGACTGATTATTACTGAAGACTTACAAACTGTCATGACCTTCATGTCACAACGAAAAATGAGAGGATATTCCTCCCTTCACTCTTCACACTTCACGATCGTCATAATAAATTATTCCATAGATTTTTGTTAACAAAATTTTAACAAATTAACAGATAAGAATCAAGGGAAATATGATATAATTTAAACGTATAGCTGTATATATAAAAACCTTCAAAAGAAATAACGAATCCTAATGACAGGAGGAAATTAAATGAAAAGTATTTCCCAGGCGACTACTACAAGTCAATATCTGACAGCCCTGAGGAATCTTAACCAGGAAAATAAATACCAGGCAACACCGAAACTGGAAAGAAGCCCTTCTGATAGAGCGACAGAGGATAAAGTTGTGTTGTCAGGCAAATCCCGGAGTTCAGAAGATGATAATTTTATAAGTGTAATAATATCTACAGATAATCCTCAAAAAAGAGAAGCACTGTTAAGTGCGAACGCCAGGGCGAAATCAGAGCATAAAATCCCCAGAAAGGTACGAGTAGACAGAACACTCGGAGGAGGGGAAGTTATAGCGAAGGTAGATAAAAAAACCATTAAAAATCTTGAATCTGCAGGTTTCAAAGTAATAGAAGATGTCCAGGATTTTGTTCTGCCTATTTTCCCTAACAGAGTTCAGTGTAAATCAAAGGAAGAAAAAATTATTCCCTCTGTTACGAAAGAATCAAAACAGGGTGGAAATCAGATAATTGATAATGTAGCAAAACTTGCCATTAATGCTACAACCGATATAGACAATCTGACAGCTACAGGAAGGGGCGTATCTATTGCCATACTGGATACAGGCATAGCTCCCCATCCTGATATAAAAAATAAAATAATAGCCTTTAAAGATTTTGTAAATGATAAAGAAGGTCCCTATGATGATAACGGTCATGGGACTCATGTAGCAGGAGATGCAGCAGGTACAGGAGCAACTTCGGAAGGAAAATACAAAGGAACTGCCCCCGATGCCCATATAGTCGGGGTAAAAGTATTGAATTCCGACGGAGGAGCAAAGGTATCAAATATAGTTGAAGGTATAGACTGGGTAATAGAGAACAGAGACAAATATAATATAAGGGTTATAAATATGTCCATAGGTGTTCCTTCTCCGGGACATCAATTTGATCCTATAGATAAAGCCGTAGAGAGAGCTGCGAATGCCGGTATAGTCGTAGTTGCCGCAGCAGGAAATGAAGGACCCAAGATGGGAACTATCGGAGGTGCACCTGGCAACAGTCCTTTTGCTTTAACAGTAGGAGCTGTAGATGATAAAAATACTGTAGATAAAAGTGATGATGAAATAGCACCTTTTTCAAGCAGAGGACCAACTATAGACGGAATAGTGAAACCTGATCTGGTAGCGCCCGGGACAAATATAATCTCTCTTAATATCGCGGGAAGCCAGATTGATAAAATAGCAAGATCAGTGAAACATTTAAAGGAATTACCTGATGAAAAACTCAAAGAACTTCCGAAAGAGCTCTTTGAAGGACTGGGACTTAATCCGGCTGTGAAAGAAAAAACTCCCGGTGAAATAAGGAAGTATCTGGAGAAAAACCTTCCCAATATTAACTATGTAGATGAATACTATGTAGGTATGCCGGGAACTTCTATGGCTGCTCCCATAACAGCCGGAATTGTGGCAGATCTGCTGGAAACCAACCCCCAGCTTTCACCTGCCCAGGTAAAGGATATATTAACGAAAACAGCAAACGATATGGGACTGCAGAAAGCGGCTCAGGGGGCAGGAGTTATAGATCCTCCAGAGGCTCTTTACAAAGCCTCTAATCTGAGAGGAGAACTACCTGAATCTTTTATAGCACTGAGAGATAATTTCATCGCTTCAACCAGAAATGATGTATTTTACATCAGTGGTTCTGCAGGGGGAAGCAAAGTAAAAACGTAATAGTTTAAGGTTGAGAGTTGAGAGTTTAAGTCTCAACTTTCAACCTATTCTGCTTTATAATTTTCTCCTAATTTTTTAATTATACCGAGGGCTTTTCTTATAGAATCATAGTCACTGTCTTTTGCCTCTACATAGCCACCTACTTTAATTTTTTCTGCCAGTATTTTAGTTTCTTCTGTTTTTCCTATAGTCAGAAAAACATCCAGTAATTTCTTTGCAATTTCAGGATCGAAGTTTTTAGATGTAACAATAGGTCCCATAGGAATAGGGTCGGAAGTCTTCAATATTTTAAGTTCCTCTGTTTTGTTATCCTTTTCTCTAACGAAAGCATAATCAAATATACCTGCACCATCTATATATTTTTGATACACCCCTTCAAGAGAAGAATCATGACCTCCCGAATAGCTTACCTTTGAAAAGAATTTCAGAGATCTAACACCTTCTTCTGCAAGCATGGCCATGGGGAAAAGATATCCTGACGTAGAATCTCTGTCAGTAAATGCAAAACTCTTACCTTTAAGCCCTGCAATATCATTAATACCGCTGTCTTTTCGAACGATTATTACACTGGTATAAAATGGCTCGCCATTGGCCGTAGGTTTTACCAGAGGTATAACTCCTGCTTTTTCATGGGCTTCTACATATATAAGTGGCCCTGTATAACATAAATCCACTTCTTTACTGGAAAAGGCTTCTATTATTTCATGATATGATTTTTTTATAGTTACATCTACAGGTATGCCTGTTTCCTGAGTAATATAATCGGCCAGCATTGACCATCCTTCCAACATTTTAAGCCTGTTATCCATAGGTATTGAAGCAAATACAAGAGGTTTCATAGCCGGATTAACAGTAGGCTTTGGCAGAGCAGTAGGTACAGGAGTAGCTTCCGGCGGAGGCCCGAACCGGCAGCCGGTAATAAAAAGTATTAAAAGAAAAAATATATAAATAATTTTCTGCACAGAACGATCCTCTCTAGCATGGGAAAATAATGCCGGAATCTTTCACTTTAAGAAATTTTTCGAAAGAAAATCTGTAAAGTCTGGCAGGTCTGTGAAGGGTCTTCATTATCTTTTTATCTGTGTCTTCCAGTATATTCAGAGAAAGTATTTTCTTCCTGAAATTTCTCTTATCCAGTGTTTTATCAAGAATAACCTCATAAACCCTCTGAAGTTCACTGAGAGTAAATTCTTCCGGCAAAAGCTGAAATCCTGCAGATGTATACTCAAGTTTATATCTCAATCTTGTAATGGCATAATCCATAATTTTACTGTGGTCAAAAGCAAGTGACGGCAATTCTTTTGTTGAATACCATCTGACCTCCTCTGCATCGGTAGATGCGTAAAGTTCGAGTTTTTCACTGTTTATAAGAGCAAAATAGGCCACAGTAATAACACGTGTACGGGGGTCTCTGCCCGGTTCACCGAAGGTATAGAGTTGCTCCAGATATACATCTGAAACACCTGTTTCTTCTTTTAACTCTCTAAAAGCTGCTTCTTCAAGAGATTCGTCTATTTTAACAAATCCGCCGGGAATTGCCCAGAAATTTTGATAGGGAGGTCCTTTTCTCTTTATCAACAGAACTTTCAAATCATTATCTGTGATTGTAAAAATAACTATATCTACAGTAACAGATGGTCGTTCATATTTAGAAGGATCGTAATCTTTAATGTTCTCTTCCATGTTAATTACTCCTTTACAGGGTTTAAAAGTTGAGAGTTGAAGGTTGAGAGTTGAGAGTTAAACAGTTTAAAGAAAAACTCTCAGCTTTAAACACTTACTAACACTCCAGATAAGTTCGTAACCATTTTATCAGCTTCTC
>CALARM010000718.1 GCA_937888925.1 uncultured Synergistia bacterium
AAAGCAAATTTCGATGCTCCCTTTATCATGAAAAAAGGAAGTACTGTTCTTGACTTTGCCGAAAGGGTTCATAAAGATCTGAAAGCCGGCCTCCAGTATGCAAGGATATGGGGCTCATCAGAAAAATACACAGGTCAGAGAGTAAACAGGGATTATGAAGTCTGCGACGAAGATATTATAGAATTGAAAGTTTTTTAGTGAATCGTGAGTCGTGAGTCGTGAGACGTGAATAGTGAAATCAAGATGGCCTACGGTCACCGGTCACTGGTCACTGCTCACTGCTCACTGCTCACTGAAACATGAAAGGAGTATATAACAAATGGAAGAAAAACAACCATATAAAGTACTTATCATAGGCTCGGGGCCGGCAGGTATGACTGCTGCCCTCTATACGGCGAGAGCCGATCTGTGTCCTGTAGTATTCGAAGGTAACCAGCCGGGAGGACAATTAACTATTACTACTGAAGTAGAAAATTTCCCCGGTTTTCCAGGAGGGATAATGGGCCCCGATCTTATGAATGAAATGAGAAAACAGGCGGAAAAATTCGGCGCCTTATTTATACAGAAAAATGTTGATTCTGTGGATTTTTCTGCAAAACCTTTTAAAATAATGGCAGGCAAAGAAGCCTATCTTGCTAAAACAGTCATAATTGCTACAGGTGCTACGGCAAGATTACTGGGACTGGAGTCAGAGAAAAAACTTATGGGATATGGTGTTTCCGCATGTGCCACATGTGACGGTTTCTTTTTCCGCGATCAGGTTGTAATTGTAGTCGGAGGAGGAGATTCTGCCCTGGAAGAAGCAAATTTCCTTACAAAATTTGCAAGTAAAGTTTACCTTGTCCACAGAAGAGATAAATTAAGAGGGTCAAAAATAATGCAGGCAAAAGCCGAGAAAAACCCTAAAATAGAATTTATCTGGAACAGTGTAGTAGAAGATATTCTTGGAGTGGAAGAAAAAGCAGTAAAAGGGGTAAAATTAAAAAATGTCATAACAGGGGAAATAACAGAGATGAAATGTGACGGAGTATTTGCAGCCATAGGTCACAGCCCCAATACGGAAATATTTAAAGGACAGGTAGATATAGACGAAAAGGGATATTTAGTCGTTAAAAATGGATCTCATACAAATATTCCGGGAGTATTTGCCGCAGGAGACGTTCATGATTTTACCTATCGCCAGGCAATTACCGCAGCAGGATCAGGTTGCAGGGCAGCACTGGATGCAGAAAGATATCTGGAGAGTTTAGAATAACTTAGGAATGAGTTCAAAATAACTGTCGCAAATGAGGGTGTTGGGTTATGGGTGTTGGGGGTTGGGTTAAGAAGCTTAAAACTTAAAACCTAAAACCCAAAACCCAAAACCTAAAACCTGAGACAATTAATTAATTTTCATTCCTAACGGCCATAACCTGAGTGAACACAACGAAGTTTGAAAATTTGTGCCTCCCATCACGCGTTACGCTTTATCCGTTACGCTTCTCATATAAAATTTTCTTTTAGAACCAGGCCGGCACACATCTGTGCCGAAACACATACTGTAACAATACCTGCACCGGGGAATACATACTGGCCTGTCTGATAGAGATTTTTTACAGGACTTTTCAGGCTTCCTCTTTCTTTACCACTCTGTTCCACCGTGTGAGCAGGGCCCTGGAGGCCGCCTTTTGTGGCTCGTGTATATCTGTACATTGTAAGAGGAGTGGCGGTATTTTTAAGGAGAATTCTCTTTTCCAGATCAGGAATATAAAAAGACATATGTTTGATAATTTTTCCTGCAATTTCTTCTTTAAATTTATTATATTCCGTTTTGTCGCCGTTTTTAATATACCAGTTCTGAGGGTGTTCGTAAGGAAAGAGGCAGGAAATATTAATACTTCTTTTACCGGGAGGGGCATTTTCTTTTCCTTCCACTGTAATTACGGAAGCTCTTGTGATGACATCAATATCCCATGCAAGAACTCTCTTATGATAGTCAGATCTGCATTCATCCATAGCAAAGGTGGTAACATGGTCAAGACCTTCCCCTTCTTCAATACCCAGGAATAACTGGAAGAGACTTCCTGATTGAACCTGTTTCTTTATCTTCTCAACAAAAGATGTCTTTAAATATTCAGGTTCGAGAAGTTTTAAATAGGTTTCTTCATTGGAGGCATTGGAAATAATTACTTTTCCTTTAATAATATCGCCATTTTTAAGTATAACACCGGAGGCTTTTTTATCTTCCACAAGAATCTTCGTCACGTCTTTAGAAACAACGACCTGTCCGTTGTGAGTGTCAATATACTCAACAAGTGCATCTACAATGGTCTTTGTACCACCTTCTATTAAGCTCATACCTTCTCCGCCGTGATGGGCAGACCAGCAACCGGCAAAAGCGAGAAAACTCTGCTGTTCCAGAGGTAAAGTCGTATAATTGCCTACAGCAGAGGCAAAAATGATTAATTCTTCATCTCTAAAATAATGGTTCATAAAATCTATAGTCGTTTTATTCATACATCGTAGCAGGAGATTATATTTTGTTAGAAGTTTTACCGGTATTTTTGCGCCCGAGGAAATATAAGCAAGTCCCTCACATATAAGCTTCATGTCCTTTAAAAATTTTATAATATTTTTCTTTTCAGACGGAAAAAGAGACAGAAGATTGGCACTGTATTCGTCAATGTTAAGAGAAGCCTGAAGTGTTTTCGTTTTACTCTTTACCACATAGGAAGGCTCTAAAGAAACAGTCTTGATGTCTTTACCTGTCTTTTTGATTAATTCATAAATAGCTCCTCCGGGAGTTCTTACCTGAGTAACGCGATGTCCTCCTCCTTCAAAGAAAAAATCTCCTCTTTTAAACATAGTGGTGGCACCACCGGGAATAAAATGCTGTTCCAGCACAAGAACAGAAAGGCCTTTCTCTGTAAGATGAACGCCACAGGCAAGTCCCGCCATGCCGGAACCGATAATAATAACATCATAAGAATCTTTTTTTACTGTTTTCTCGTAAATAATTTTGTTCATAAACAAACCTCCTTTTTTCAGTTATCAGTTATCAGTTAAATGTATAAATACTGGTCACTGGTCATCACCCTTCACCCTTATATATTATATAAATATAAATAGTCGTGTCAAATAATTGCTATAAAAAAATATATATGTTATTATATGGCTTATGAAAACTATAAATCTGATAGCTACTGCTACCTTTGGACTTGAAGCCATAGTGGCAGGCGAATTAAAAAATCTCGGTTATAATGCGGATAAGGTAGAAAACGGAAGGGTTACTTTTACAGGTGCAGAAACAGATATATGCCGCACAAATCTTCATCTTCGCACTTCTGACAGGGTTCTTATTAAAATGGGAGAGTTTCCTGCCACGACTTTTGAAGAATTGTTTGAAAAAACAAAGGCCCTTCCATGGGATGAATGGCTCCCGGAAGATGCATGTTTTCCTGTGGAAGGGAAATCTATAAGGTCAAAACTATTCAGTGTTCCCGACTGTCAGGCTATAGTAAAAAAAGCCATAGTGGAAAAACTCAAAAAGACTTACAAAAGAAGCTGGTTCAATGAAACAGGGGCAAAATATACAATAGAAGTGGGACTTCTTAAAGACATAGCCACTCTCACTATAGACACAACAGGCCCCGGTCTTCACAGAAGAGGCTATAGAAAACTTGCAGGGCCGGCAACCCTTAAAGAAACCCTTGCAGCAGGACTTATTTTAATAAGCAAATGGACTCATGACAGGGTATTAATAGATCCTTTCTGCGGCACCGGCACAATCCCTGTGGAAGCTGCCATGATAGGTCTTAATATGCCACCCGGTCTCGGAAGAAATTTTGTCTCTGAAGAATGGCATAGAATACCTTCGTCTCTATGGGTTAAAGCAAGAGAAGAAGCAAAATCTTTTATTGTTCCTGATAGAGAATTACGTATACAGGGACTGGATATTAATGAAAAAATACTTGGTTCTGCCAGATATCATGCAAAGCAGGCAGGTGTAGATAAATTCATACATTTTCAGTGCAGACCTGTAAGTGAATTGAGTTCCCGTTTTAAATACGGATTCATTATTACCAATCCTCCTTACGGAGAAAGAATGGGCGAGATTAAAGAGATTGAGAAACTTTACAGGGAGACAGGCAAAATCTTCGAAAGTCTTGACGGATGGTCTTATTATATAATAACATCCCATCCTGATTTCGAAAAACTCTTCAAAAGAAAAGCAGATAAAAAAAGAAAACTTTATAATGGTAAGATTCAGTGTTATTTACACCAATATTTCGGACCTGAGCCGAAGAAAGGCCCATAAACATGGGGAAAATAAGACCTCCTAAAAAAGTAAAACTTTTCTGCGGCATGATCTCTTCCGATGAAGCACTGTTTAACAGCGTAATAGAAGATCTTACGTTAAAATTTGGCTCTCTGGACAGTAAAAGTTCTGTTATGACTTTCAATCAGACTGATTACTACAAAGAAGAAATGGGAGAGAACCTTAAAAAATTCTTTGTAAGTTTTACACAACTTGTTGATTCTATCTTTCTTGTAGATGTAAAGATTTTCACACAGGAAATTGAAGAGAAATACTCCTTAAACGGGAAGAGAAGAATCAATCTCGACCCCGGTTATCTGTCAGAAGCGAAAATGGTTCTTGCCACAACAAAGGATCACCAGCACAGAATCTATATGGGTAAAGGTATATACGGTGAAGTAACACTGAAATTTAAGAATAAAACCTATGAGCCATGGGAATGGACCTATAATGATTATAAAAAAGAGGAATATATAACTTATTTTATAGAGTTAAGAAATATGCTTCGTCATCAGCTCGGAAGAAAACACAGTGATACCGGCGTGTCTGTTCCTTAAATTATTTATCCTGTCAAAAGAATCCTGAAAATATAAGGGCAATAACTACAAGAACCACAACTATTGTAGGCAGAAGATTTATGGCAGTCCCCATTATAGATATTACAAGCATTCCATAGCTCTGACTCTTCAGATCTTTGATTATACCTTTTACTCCCAGTATGGTACCTGCGATAAAGGAAAGACCTACTATAAAGGGAGAGAGAAAAGACAGAGGGTATATACCTATGGAAAAGATGGTAAGAAAAGATGTAAGAACGGGAAGAACAAAACTCAGAAGGCCCGGATGAATATCTCCGAAGGTTTTTACTCTTCCCGGCTCCAAAGGCTCTCTTACAGCAGGAGACATAAAACCATACTCTTTAAGGGCATATTCAATATCTGATTTCATTTCCATTGCACTCTGATATCTCTCGTCTCTTTCCAGTTTTATTGCTTTATTGATGACTTTTTTAGTTATTTGACTTATAGAAGGATTAAAATTTTCCAATGGCGGAAAAAACAGAGGATTTTCCCTTTCTCTCGGATCACTTCCTGACATGAGATAATGCATGGTTGCCCCCAGACTGTAAATGTCAGCCCTGTGATCTGTCTGTTTTTTTCCGTACTGTTCGGGAGCGGCAAAGCCCGGAGTTCCTATAGCCATAGTATCTCTAGTCTTATGTTCTTTAAAGCTTCTTGCAATTCCAAAATCTATTAATTTTACCCGTCCGAATACATCTACAATGAGATTTTCCGGTTTTATATCACGATAGATCAGGGGTTCGGGAAGATTATGAAGATAATTCAGGGTTTCACATACCTGTAAGGACCAGCTTAAAACGTCTTTTTCATCTATAAAGACACCCATTTTTTTTGCATAAACATCCAGATTTTTCCCCTGAACATATTCCAGTACAAGATAATAGGTGCCAAGAAATTGAAACAGATCTATTGCTTTTACTATCCCCGGATGAGAAAGCCTTGCAAGGGTGTCCCTTTCCTGCAAAAGAGCCATAGTCATTATTTCTTTTTCATTTATATCCGGAGAATAGGCTTCTTTTATTATATATTTCAAATCTGTCATTATATCAATGGCCTGATATATACTTGCCATCCCCCCGACAGTAAAAAACTTAAGTCTGTATTTCTCTTTTAAAAGAAAACCATCGGGAAGAACAAGAGCAGTTTTCTGAGGAGTAGTTACAGATATTCTGTTCTCTGCTATAGCTTCAGCACTATACCTGTTCCCATCAATTTTATTATATTGCGGAATAGACGGGATTAATGATTCCGTCAAAACAAACCCGCACTCATGACAGAAACTCTCATTTTTATTTGTATATGTACCACAGGCAGGACATATTATTTCCATGAGGAACACCTCAGGGTTAATTATAACATAAAATTTTCCTCTTTTACAGATTTCATTTATCCATTATAGCACCGAGAAAATCTATAATAAGTCTTGCTGCTACCTGGGCGGTAATTTCCCCATGATCAAACAGGGGATTTACCTCTACTATATCAAAACCGACAATATTACCTTTTTTGGGAAGACCTGTCAAAATTTCCTTTAACTGAAGATAACTTAAACCTCCCGGCTCCGGAGTACCTGTTCCCGGAGCTACGGAAGGGTCCAGAACATCAATATCTATTGTTACGTAAATGTCTTTACCATCCGGTATCTGTTCTAATGTCCAGTCTATGCCATTCCCTATTACTTTATTTGCCGTAATTATCTTTGAGCCATAATCTTTTGCTTCTTTGAAAATCATTAAAGGATTTAACAATCCCCTTATACCTATCTGAGTAATTTTATTTACATGGTCAAGTTCTGAACTTCTCTTCATTGGGTTTGCATGAGACATACAGCCAAATCCTTCTACATCATCCATAAAATCCAGATGGGTATCGAAATGAATTATATCAATAGACTTGTCACTGAATGCTCTGATAAGAGGAAAGGTAATGGAATGATCTCCTCCTATAGTTACAGGAAACACTCCCTGTTTCAAAATTTCCGATATTTTCCCTGTTATCATGTCAAAATTCTTTTCAGGTGAAACGGGCCCTACGGATATATCACCGTAATCAATGATTTTTTTCCCTTCCAATATAAATTTTTCCAGATCTACATCATATATTCCATTCCCCGGTTCAAATGTAACTCCGTAAAGCTGAGATGCAGATCTTATAGCTCTCGGCCCGAAACTTGTTCCAGAACGATTGGTAACGCCCGTATCAAGGGGGACTCCAATAATTGCTCCATCTACTCCCTCAAGGTTTCTGGTATGGCAAAATTTACAGAATGTAGAAATACCTGCAAATCCCATTTCTCTATCTTCAATATTCATTAAATATCTCTCCTTTGATAAATTGTAGCTTTAGAATATAGTTACTTTCATTACAATTCTTAATTAATGAGTGAAAAGTGAATAGTGAGTATTGAATAGAATAAGACATTAACTACTGTTCACTTTTCACTGTTCACTATAATCAAATTCTAATAAGTTATGAAATACACTATAAGAATAAAATAAAAAATAAAATTATACTAAATTTCACAGGTGATTAAAATTATTCTTATCTGGCCGGTTATGAGGTGTAAAATTCTTTAAAGAGGATCAAGGAGAGGATAATCAATAATAGAAAGATTGAATAACCTGGAATCTGTCAGGTCAGTAACTATGGACTGATTAAACAGGAAAAACAAGGAAAATTCTTTTATAGAAATCGGAATAAATCTTATGTTAATACCAAGCACCTTCCTTTTTTAATCCTTTCCCTTTGTAAATGGATTAATCTTTTTTATATTATCTCCTACAAAGGAGGTGGCATCTTTAATTTTACCATAGACCCAGATCTTTGTTTTAGAAGGTTGAAAACTCTTATTACAATGAGGACATTTATCCCACTGTGGCTTTAAATCCCGGAAACATTCGGGACATATGGGAGGTGTTTTGAATATACTATGGCCGCAGAGTTTACACGCATTATCTTCTACGGATATAACAGCGCTGCACACAGGACATTCCATTTGTTCTTTCTCTTCTACATTTCCTTCTTCTCTTTCAACAAAATTATAATCGCCGTCAAGCAGTCTTTCATAATCTTTTGATTTTGCCCATTCCTGCAAAAGTTTAACCCTTGTAGTTGTGAAAGGATGAGTAAGAGTAGCACTCTGTATCATTACTTTAAATATAGTACTTTTATCTTCATCTTCTTCCAGTTCTTCACCCCGGCGAATATATTCATTTATGCTGATTTGAGAGAAGAGTTTTTTTGAACCGAGAGCAAGTTTTATAAGAGCTTTTGTTGCCACATCCACATCCTGGCAGGCAATAAGACCTGCCCTGTCTGCAGTAAGCTCCGATTTCTTTATCCAGTTTATTATGGCAGTCATAAGCCCCATACCTACTATTTCACCTATACCGAAGGTAAAATTTCCTGCAACAGTGGCAATATGTTTTATCCAGTTGGCAAGATCATGATAGAGGACATGATTGCTTTTTATATGTCCCATTTCATGACCTATTATAAAATAAAGCTCATCTCTGGTCATCAGGTCTATAAGGGCAGAGCTTACTACAAGAAAAGTATCGTCTGCACCGGTTGTAAAGGCATGAGCCTTTGGATCGTGACTGACATAAAATTTCGGTAATTTTTTCAGGTCCAGTATATCTCCGCATTCTTTAAATATTTCATAAATCTGAGGAAAATGATTTTCAGTAATTTTAACGCTGCTGGCAGTAAGTGATACTTCATAATTTATATTATGCCAGTATTTAAAGAATTGTTTCATTACCTCTCCCAT
>CALARM010000719.1 GCA_937888925.1 uncultured Synergistia bacterium
GCCACAGCTTTTCTTATTGTAGCACCTATAGTACTTGTAGGTCTTACAGTAGGTATGATTGTTACTGTTTTTCAGGCAGTAACACAGCTCAATGAAGCCACATTAAATTTTGCGCCCAGAATCCTTGCTTCCGCTATAGCCATAATTATCCTTGGCCCCTGGATGCTACAGAAAATACTTACTTTTACCCATCAAATACTTTATAATATACCACTGTATATAAAGTGAAGAGTGAAAAGTGAAAAGTGAAAAGTAAAAAGTGAAAATTGAAGAGTGAAAAGTGAAAAGTGAAAAATGAAAAGTGAGCAGGGGCGTTTTATTAAACGCCCTGAAGATAAAATATGCATCACGCATTACGTATCACGCATTACGCATCACGATTATGAGACTGACGGATCATTTACAAGACAGGAGGTGAAGAGTGAAGAGTGAAAAGTGAAGGGTGATAATAAATCACGCATCACGCATCACGCATCACGCATCACGATATGTTTGAAATACCTTATGATAAAACAATACACTTTCTCTTAATAATGATCCGTATAAGCAGTTTCATACTGATTGCACCTTTCTGGTCAAATACAAGTATCAGTGCAAAAATAAAAATAGGTCTCTCCTGCCTGATTTCTCTGATTATCATGCCTTTTATCTCCCCTGTTTCTCCTTTGCCGGAAACAATGTCAGCTTTTATTTTTCTTGTAATAAAGCAAATATTTCTTGGATTATTTCTTGGATTTATCAGTAAATTATTTATAGAAGGCATCAGAACTGCTTCTGCAATTCTGGACATTCAAATCGGTTTTGCCTTCGGTAAAGTTCTGGATCCTGCTTTCGGTGCCCAGTCTTCAGTGGTAGAACTTTTTTACAGTCTCACTACAATAATAATTTTACTATGTACCCGGGGACATCTCCTGATTTTAAAAGCAATTATGCAAACTTTTTCTCTTTTACCCCTTGATGGTAATATATCTATATCAGGAAGTTTTGCAGAGAATATAATAGTTATGACAGGTCAGATTTTTATTATTACCCTTGAAATGGCAGGGCCTATAATAGGCGTATTGTTTCTAATAGAAATATGTATGGCCATAATGGCGAAAATGATACCTCAGATGAATGTCTTTATGGTAGAGCTTCCGCTAAAAATGGCTGCAGGAATAATATGTATTGTATTTACCCTTCCATTTTTCCCCCGTATGGTTTCATCTCTGGTGGAAAAAATGTTGGAACAATTTTTATTTATGGCTAAATCTATTCAGTGATCAGTGACCGGTGACCGGCGAATAGTAATTATTAGATAGCATTATAACTGCTCACCGGTATATGATAACTGATCACTGATAACTGATAACTGATCACTGAAAAGGTGGTGATTGTCAATGGCAGATGAAGGTGAAGAGAGGAATCTTCCTCCAAGCGGCCAGAAGCTTGCCCAGGCCAGGCAGGAGGGAAATATTGCCAGAAGTCCTGAACTTTCTATGGCGTGCGGACTTTTTTTTGCTTTTATCTGTCTTAAAGTCCTCTCGCCGTGGATGCTGAAGGTAATCACAACCTTTATGGAAAATATATTCAAAAACATGAGTCATCCTGACTTTACACAGGCAGGTATATTCAAATTATTAATAGATTTTTCGGTGGCTTTTTTCAGTATAACTTTTCCTCTTTTATGTCTTACAATAGTTTTAAACCTGATTGTAAGTTATGCTCAGGTAGGAGAATTAATGTTTACCCTCCATCCACTGAAGCCAAAACTGGATGGATTGAACCCTATAAACGGTTTTAGACGATTATTTTCACTGGATAAAGTAGTGGAATTATTAAAATCGATTTTAAAAATGCTTATAGTGGGATTTATCGGTTACAAATTTTTAAAAGAAAATATACCGTCTATACTCACTATGGAGGTTGCTTCACCTCTTATGTATATTTCTACTATGGGCCATCTTGTTTATAAAATTGCCATGAAAATAATACCTGTATACCTCTTTCTTTCTATACTGGATTATGTTTACAGAAGACATCAATACTGGAAGAGCCTTATGATGAGCAGAACAGAGGCAAAGGAAGAAGCAAAAAAATCTGAAAATCCGGAAATAAAGAGTGCTATAAGAAAAAGAAGGATGCAGTTATATAAAAAATTATCATTAAAACAGGTTCCCACTGCATCGGTAATAGTAACCAACCCGGATCATCTGGCTGTAGCTATAAGATATGAATATGATATTATGGACGCACCGGTAGTTGTAGCAAAAGGTGCCAATCTCATAGCACAAAAAATAAAGGAAATTGGAAAGAAACATAAAATTCCTATAGTAGAAAATAAACCTCTTGCCAGATCTCTTTATGAAGTAGAGGTTAATGATTTCATCCCTGCAGAATTATATATGGCAGTAGCAAAGATTATAGTCCATATATCTTCTGCCGGTAAATATACCGGCAAATCAGGAGGAGACGTAAAATGAAAAAAGGATTTAATGATATATTATTTGCCATAATAGTCATATCCATAGTGGTAATAATGATCATACCTATCCCTGTCGTGCTCCTGGATCTCCTCATTGCATTAAATATAGCACTTGCTCTGACAATATTGCTTGTAGGTATGTATATCAGAGAACCTCTTGAATTATCAATATTTCCGTCACTTTTATTATTTACGACTCTTTTTCGTCTTGCCCTTAACATAAGTGCTACAAGACATATACTTCTTCATGCCTATGCAGGTAAATTAATTGAATCCTTCGGCAATTTTGTTGTAGGAGGTAATTATGTTGTAGGTATAGTAATTTTTATAATTATTGTAGTAGTTCAGAATGTTGTTATTATAAGCGGTTCCCAGAGAGTTGCCGAAGTGGCTGCGAGATTTACCCTTGATGCCATGCCCGGTAAACAGATGAGTATCGATGCAGATCTCGGAGCAGGTATTATTACGGAACAGCAGGCAGTGGATAGGAGACAGAAACTTCAGAGAGAGGCAGATTTTTATGGCGCTATGGACGGAGCATCCAAGTTTGTAAAAGGTGATGCCATTGCAGCCATCATAATAATCTGCGTAAATATCGTTGCAGGTTATATTATAGGTGTTCTTCAATTGAAGATGCCTCTGGACAAAGCTCTTGGAATATACGTGCTTCTCACGGTAGGTGAAGGTATTGTATCACAGCTACCTGCTCTGTTAATCTCTACCGCTACAGGTGTTGTTGTTACAAGAGTCGCATCGGAAGGCAACCTGGGAGAAGAGATAGGTACCAAACTGCTTGCCTACCCGAAGGCTATTTATATAGTAGCAGGACTTCTTCTCTTCTTTGTTCTTATACCGGGACTCCCCAAACTTCCATTTTTAACAATGGGACTTGCATCGGGATTGCTGGCCTATACTGTTGACAGGAAGAAAAAGGTTGCAGCACTTGTGCCCAAAGTAGAAGAAGAAGGTCCTCCTCCGCCTTCCAAAGAAGAAGAGGTTATGGCACTTCTTGATATTGATCCTATAGAACTGGAGTTTGGCTATGGTCTTATACCTCTGGTAGATAAAGAACAGGGAGGAGATTTACTGGAAAGGGTAAGTACTCTTCGCCGTCAGTGTGCACTGG
>CALARM010000720.1 GCA_937888925.1 uncultured Synergistia bacterium
TTTGTCCAGGGAAGTTATAAGAAGCATTTTGCAGCCTTTGAGATGCCAGTTCTTTGTAATCTGAAGAGTAAGGAATTATTATATTACAGGGATACTCCTTTCTGGGGTTCAATTTATTATAAATTCTTTAGAGATTTTATTGAAAAGGTTTTCAGATATAAAGGTTAGTTTCTACTTTATTATTGATTTTAGTTGTTATTTGAGTTAAAATATATGTAGCTACAAAAGTAGCTACATAATTATTTAGAAAGGATGAATATTTATGATCTTTGCTAATGTCAGGGAATTAAAGAATAAAACATCTGAACTGTTAAGGGCTACAGATGACGGTAATGATGTAATTATAACTTATCGTGGTAAGCCTAAAGCTTTACTTACTCCTCTTGGAGAGGAAGCTATGGAAGAGTATATTTTAAATCATCCGAAGATGAGGGCTTTATTTGAGGAGTCTTATGAAGAGTATAAACAGTATGGCGGTAAGAAGCTGGATGATTTTGTTAAGGAAGTAGCTCAGGATGAATAGTTATGATGTAATATTGACTCCAGCTTTTGAGAGAGATCTTCGTAAGTTGCCTAAAAAAATTATAGGTCAAATCCTTGAAGATCTGCAGATATTAAAGAGTAATCCCTTTCCTCATGGTGATAGGATAAAGAAGATAAGGACAGCTCCTGGGAATTCTCGTTTAAGGAGCGGTGACTATCGAGTTGTTTTCAGGATTGAAGGTAATGATGTTATAGTGTTAAGGGTTTTTGATAAAAAGGATTTTGAGAAGATTTTGAGGAGTCTACATAAATTTTAAGATTGCAAAAAACATGTCCGAGAAACTCCTTCGGACTTTGTAGGACATGTTCCATGGAAGTCGGTCATTTTAGGGCTAAAATAGGCTAAATTTGGGCTAAAATGCCGTAAAATGGATGTTTTTTGAGGTTTTTTGAGGTTTTTGGAAGGTTGATTTTTGGCAGAAGACAGACCAAAAACGGGGGTTTTTGAGAATTTTTTGTCAGAATTTAAAAAAAAGCATCCAGAATTAGCTGAAATATTTTTATGGATAGGGATTTACATTTACTGTGTTTGAAATGCGTTAGAAGCGATTTTAGAAGCATTTATGAAATATCTGGTAGAGAGGTGACTTATGAAAAAAGCTGATAATGAGCCGGGGCAGGGTGAGCAGCCGGAAGATATAGAGCAGGCAGGCAGGAAATATAAAAGTGCTATTGCAGAGATTAAGGCAGAGCTAAAGAAGGAGTTCGGGAAACTTCCTGAAGATTGGAGCTGGAACCGTGACAGGAAATTGCCTGCCACTCTTTCAAGGGAGGAGTGCCAGGAGCTTATGACTGCTTATAAGAAAGGGAAGCTGGCTGTCAGGAATAATCTGATAATAAGGACTCTTTATGCTACGGGGCTGAGGGCTGAGGAAATGGAGAATCTCAGGTTCTGTGATATTTTTTATGATAATAAGACTGTATTTGTAAGAGCCGGTAAGGGAGATAAGGACAGGTATTGTGCGATTGATAAAGGAACCCTGGAGCAGCTTAAAGCATGGCAGGAAGGGAAAGGGCTGGAGGAATCTGTTTTTGGGATTACTCTGAGGCAGATCCGCAGGGTGGTAGAAGGTGCCGGGGATATGACGGGAATATCGGCGAAGTATGATGCTATGGGGCGGGTGTTCTCTACCCATAGCATGAGGCATGCTTATGCTACTCATTGTTATGAGAATAGTATGAGGCTTCCTACTCTGCAGAGGTTCCTGGGGCATGAGTATATTTTAACTACAATGGTTTATCTTTATACTGCTCAGAGGTATGATGTGATTGAGTATGAGAGGACTCATCCGCTGGAAAGAGAGTAAAAGTTGAAAAATTAAATTCTGTAATAGCGAGACCTCCCGATATTATAGAAAATTTTACCGCAATTTTTCGCTATTTTCGCCTATAATATCGGGAGGTCTCTAATGTTATATTACACGAATCCATTCCTATCCTTTATTTAAGATAACTTTTATAGGTCTTGAGGATTTATAATTTTAAAGATATTGTTTCTCCACATTATTCCCCAGATATTTATTTTAGCATCTGCATTATACGTATTGCCATTTTCTGATGTATATGTAGCTCTAATTATTACATAAGTTTGCGGTATTGTTCCATGTGTACTATTAGAAATAGACCATGTATATTTGTATATAATATCCTTATCACATAATCCAGTAGTAGTTGTCGTTGCATTATTAGACGATAATTCATTGGTAACTGTATATCCGCTTCCATTAGGAACAGGGTTTACTATAGTAAAGTTAATGACTTTATTACTTATAGGAACTGGCGTTTCATTGGGATCATCAGGTAAGTCCAATAAAAGTTCTGTATTTAGAGTTGATGTTAGTGAGCCTGATTGACCATACGGTCTATGTGTATCTGGTTCTATTTTCGCAAAGCGAATTATATAATTGTCTCCTATAGTGCACTGACTTGTCACAATGGTATTCGGATCATCCGGGTTATATTGGTAAGAAGCTTCTATTACATTATATGTCGATGTGCTGGTAAAGTGCACTTTACAGTCACCATTAGGGTCAGTTTCTGCCTGTGTTGCATCCAGTTGACCGCTTCCCTGTATTATTTTAAACTTGACTGTCTGACCTTCCATAGGTTCTGATGTTTTACCTGATGAATTGCCCATAGGTGTAGAAACTGGGAAAGGAGTTCCATACATAAGCTGAAGATTGGCATTTATATCATATTCATTGGAAGAACCTGTATCAGAGACGATTATAGAGCGTGCTGTCGTAGATTCAGAAGCTTCTACCTTTACAGTGGGGTTTAGTAATAACTTAATTTTATGCTCCTGATTACCAACCTTTAAAATTATAGGCTCCACATTTAGATCTGTATGTGCTACTTGTTTTTCGTGATTACGTCTTGTGGGATCATTTTCATTAAATTCACTAAAAGCTTCTGCAAGTATCTTAACGTAAATGGCAGGGGGTGGGCCGGTACTACCCTGATTTGGGGCGCCCGGTGTAGGTTTACCGATAACTTTTACGGCTGTAACAGGAATCGTTTTTTCAATTTCCCCTTCGTGAATATTACCTGCAGCTACTACTTTATCCCACGGAATATTTGGATTATTTGGATTATCTGTATAGTCAATTACATATATGTCTATTATTTTTGTACCAGGAGGTATCATAGATGTTGTAAGTTCTTTGCCATTTTTCGAAACTGTACTTATATTTCCGGTCTTACCTTGTTCCGGCCATTTTACCCTGACTGTAATATATGCAGTATCACCTGTATCTGTATCTGTATAATCCGGTGTAGGAGTGACCAGAGAAGCTGGCTGAGTAGTTCCGCTTCCTCCACCACAACCACAAATTATGGCTATGGTGATCAGAGTTATTATTAATAGTGTTAATAAAAGTTTAACTTGCATTACGAGTCCCCTTTCTTATTGTTTTGGTGAAAATTTCTTGATCTTACCGTTGCCCGAGTCAACATAAATATTTCCTTTAGAATCTATTTTCATATCAGTATATGTACTGGTATACTTATCTCCGTTACCTTTAGAATCCAATCCCGTTATAAAAATCCCACTGGAGTCAAATTTCTGGATATGATAGATACCTTTTTTACCTATACCCAATACATATATATTATTATCAGAGTCTATTTCTAAACCGCAAAAATGAAATTTATCTTTATCCTTAGAGAGCCATTTCGTTATCAAATTACCAGAAGAATCGAATTTAGAAACATATCCATTCTCATTATTGCCAGACCACTTTAATAAAATATAAATATATCCTTCAGAATTTACTGCCACATCACCTATCATGGCATTGTTTGGGAAATTAGATCTTTTATACCACTTCTGTTCAAATGGATATAAAATAGATTGTAGCTTCCAGTTAGCATCATACTTTTCTATATGTCTCCATGAGGCTAAATAAAAATTCCCATTTTTATTCCTTGTAATATACCTGACAAAATCTCCGACAAAAGAATCTTTTTCTGGCTTTATGGCAGTTATAAATTTTCCATTGAGATCAAATTGCTCAATATGACCACTATAATCAATCGGGTAACCTCCCTCTAGATAGCCGTATGCTGCACCATAAACAATATAAATATTTTCTTTATTGGCAAGAATGTCAGTAAGTTTTTCATCGTTAGGTGGATGCTTTCTCTCTGAAAACCAGCAGTTTTTTTTCCTCTTTTTTATTTCAGGAACCCAGCCAGTTATATATTTTCCCTGAGAATTATATTTTTCAATATTCATACGATAATCTATCGTATCATATGTCATATAAAAATTCCCTTCAGAATCTACTGTAAATGGTTCACCTATATTATGCTTAAGATCATATTCTCCTGAACAGATATAGTCTCTTATTTGGGAAGTAGTAGTATGTTTTACTGTAGGAGTTGCTATAGGCTGCTCTTTTACACAACCTGTAAAGATAAAAAACAATATAAAATATGATATTATTAAATATTTATTTACCATTTTCAATCACCTTACAAATGAATTCTATTATTATTTCTCAACTGTTACTGTTACAGGAACAGGGAAATAAATATGTTCATCCGGGGCTTTCTGCCATTTTTTTGCAGTGCAATAGTTACAATCGCCATTTTCTGTGTCTATGTAATATCTCATCGGGTCAGGATTAACTTTATAATAATCTGTTAACGCATTTAATGCCTCTGTTGCATCCAACGGTTTGTCTTCATCATATGATGGTGTCCCTAAAGGTAAAGGAGCACCAGGAATAAACAATTTTCCATTTTTAGGATCTATGTTAGGGCAGTCTCTAGTGCCATACATCATAAACCAGAAGAAATCATATGCAAAAGGGTAAGCCCATTTAGAATAAGAACTTCTATCATAACCTATAAATAATTTAGCAGTATTAAAAGAGTTTCTCAGATGCCAGGCATAACAACCATTCCAATAGACAAGTGAATCTTTAAAATTTGTTTCAGAATTACTATTAAGATAATCAAGATAATGATTGGTAAGGGCAAGTTCTACAATCCAACCTTCTTTCTCAAAGTCTTTTATTTTTCTGAGACGATAAAACCACCATCCTTCTTTATTTAAAGGAGTAAACATTTTATCAAGGTAAACAATAGCCCATGCATCTAACGGTGTAGGGGCGTTGGAAACCATACTATTTCTGCCATCAACTGTGCAGGACATTCTAAAAACTTCTCCTGAAGGCACATTATTTGGATCAAACTTTTTTTCATCTATAGTTACAGGGCCTCCATGGGTATTAATATAAATTATTCCATATTTTCCCATAGTCGCAAGAGTCCAAGGAAACACCATATTATCCCAGTTTAATACAATGCATCTAACCAGAGGAAAAGGATAATAATAATTCCAATCCAAAGAAATATCTTTATTCTCCTCTGTTTTTATACATTTTACATTATAGTTGTTGTTCGTTAATTCATCCAGAATTCTAGTTTCTACCTGAATCCCATCAGGTGTTTGCCAGTGATAAGGAGATAGCATTATTATATCGGCATTTTTGACAGTAGTGTTATTAGAACTAGCAGCAGTGAGATGAGTAAGAGGTTTTATTTCCTCTTTCTCAGGTAATGGCTCGCCTGTATCCTCATTCTTTATTATTATTGGATCTGAAGTGGAAATACATATACTCATACCATCTTTGAACTTAACCCATATATCATAAGGATTACCTATCGAAACGGCACCTGCTATTCCATCGGGTATAGGAGGACCATCGGGCACTTCTCCATTAAGCCATTTTATGGTATGTTGATTAGCTTCAATTACACCTAATCCTGTTTCCCATTGATCATACTGAGAAAGGACATTTCCTAATTTTTCCCTGTAAAAATCATCATAAGGAGGCCGAGGAGTAGGAGTAGCTGTAGGTGTCAAAGTAGGAGTAGGCGTGGGTGGCACTCCAAAGGTGAATCCGGTCACATCCTGTGAAAAGAAGTCAATAACCTTCTCTTCTCTGTGTCTTATCTTCTTACCATTTTCAGAAGTCCACCAGGTTGCGATGACGGACCTGCTATGTCCTCGGAATACCTTCGGCAGGCTGTATTGACCTGAAGCATCAATCTTGCAACAAGCCTTCGGCCCCAAGCTATAAACAAAGCCTTTTACCAGTGGCAGTCCACCAGTATAAACCGTACCAGATACACTGGCGGTTTTCTTTATTACTTCAAGGAAAATATTCATACTCTGGCCGGAATTCAGCCTTGCTGTTATTGTTGTATCAACGGGGGTATCCAGACCAGGCTTAATATATACACAGCCATATGCCACCTGATATTTATATGCTCCAAACAAGCAGAGATACACCGGCTGTGTGAGACAACCTATGGAAGGATTATTCAGTGTAAACTTTAAACCTGCAGATTTCAGGTTAATTCCCGGCTCTGAGTAGACTTTGAATATTATAACCTCTCCGGGAAAGGCAAATATCTTCTCAGGACATGATTTAAGCACTGCACTTGTAGCATCAGAGGAGTTTATAGTCCCTGACGAGGGAAGTGTTTCCACTTCAGCATAACTATCTTCTCCAAATGCCACTTCCAGTTTTACATTACTGTCTGTAGCTCCTGTAAGGACTGTATTATCAAAATGCCCGTCAGAGCCTACAGGTATAGATGTGTCATCATAAGCAGAGCAAAGCTGTGCCTGTGCATTATACTCAGGCAGTGGCTTGCTTTCAGAAAGAGTTTTGTTTAATTGAGCATAAAGTTCCTGAACGTCAGCATTTGCCCAGTCTTCCGGGTAGTCCTCTTTCAAACTATTTGCAACTTGACTGACAAAAGGCTCATTCCCTGAAGAATCTGCCCGGCAGGCAGGAACATCCAAGACGTTTATACAGGGAATGGTTTCCCCGTTTTCTGTTGTAATATTAGAAGCATATATATAGCCTGAGACAGAAACATTTTCTAAAACAGGTGTTGGTGTAGAAGTAATAACGGAAGGGTTGGAATCTATACTGGCATTAGTATTTGTAACCGGCAGAGTGCCATTGTTACTTCCTCCGCCACAACTAACAAAAAAGCATCCAATTAATAGAGTAAAAACAAGATAAGAGTAAAGAATTGCTGGCTTCTTCATAAAAAGCTACCTCCCTGAAAAAAACATATGAAATAGAAAAAGTCTTTATAGAAAGATAGCAATTCTATTTAATAAACGTAAAATCCTTCCAATATCAAAAAAAAAAAACGGTTAGTTTATTATGCTTAGTATATATGAAAATGTTTATTGAGGATAAATACTACTTTTTAGAAAAGCCTTGTGTTATAAAGGTTTTGTATTTTTTACCATCAAAAAAATTTTTTTGAAAAATTACTTTTTCTCAAGAAAAAAATTCCCTATAAAATTACTCTATTATTTTATAGAAACCCTTTATTTTATTAACTTTTCTTGAGTTTACATTAGCTAAAAATTATCAAATATTATTAAAAGCATAAAACCCTTATATTGCAAGGGTTTTAGATTAAGAGAATGTCATTAAGTAGGATAGACAACCAGCGAGTTGCATTTCTGCACTTTTCCAAT
>CALARM010000721.1 GCA_937888925.1 uncultured Synergistia bacterium
TTATGAATATTTTTTTTCACCCTGTACAAATAATTTTTTATCTGCTGATGGCTGGTACCCATAAGAGAAGCCATTTCTCTATAATCCAGTTCATGGACAAAACGGAGAGTAAAAGCGGTTTTATAAGGTTCTTTAAGAGAGTTCACTATAAAATCAAGAAGCATTTTGTTTTCTATACTTCCTGTATCCCGACTGCCAATTATATCCGGGTTATTCAGGCTTACCTCTTTTATTAACATATATTCTTTTATCCTGTGCTTTTTTACTACATTGAAAGCAATTTTAAAGAGCCAGGAAGCAAAAGGCCTGTCAAAAGAATAAGATCCGAGATATAACCAGACTCTGTAAAAAATATCATGAAGAAGTTCTCTGCTTAATTCAACATTTCTTGTGGTATTTATCAAATATTTTAACAGTGGTTTTTCATAAAAACGCACAAGCAGTTCAAAGGCATCTCTGTCTCCTTCTTTTAAGATTTTATCTATTAGTTCTTTGTCATTAAAATGTGTATCACCGGTATATATATCCTTCTGATATATATCCCTTGGTTCATATCTGCCTCCAAGATATCTGGAAAGGAATTTTTCAGCCATGACATAAAATTTAAGCAGATTCTTCGGTTTCTTAATATTATGTCCTTCATCAGGGAAAACAACATATTCCGCATCAAGACCCAGACTTTTTATAGCTCTCACAATTTGATATGTCTCTGTCGAACTGATTATGTCATCTTTTAGCCCATGAGCTATTAAGAGAGGAATTTTGATATTATCTACATTATAAAAAGGAGAACGTGATATTAATAGCTCTTTTTCCATAGAAGGTTCTCCAATCCTGTCCATTAATCTCTTCTGATAAATTTTCCAGACAGATGGCGGAAATGATTGAAGAAAAGTTATAAGATTGGCCGGACATTCTATTGCAACGGAACAGCAGAAAAAAGATGAAGAAGTAGCTCCCAGTAAAGATGCATATCCGCCGTAACCGGTACCGTAAATTGCAATTCTCTGCGGATCTGCAATGGATTCTCCTATAGCCCAGTTAACAGCATCTAACAGATCATCCTGCATCTTTCCTCCCCATTCTTTATTTCCTGCATTGAGAAAATCTCTGCCATATCCGAGTGAGCCACGGTAATTAATCTGAAGACATACATATCCCCTGTTTGCCAGCCACTGTACTGTAGGATTATATCCCCATGTATCACGGGCCCAGGGACCTTTATGGACATAAAGTACCATAGGTAATCCGGTTCTCTTTGTACCCTTAGGATAAGTAATGTATCCCTGAATGTCCAGACCATCACTGGACGTAAACCTTATTTCTTCCATAGAGGAAAGAGAGTAATTATTCAGGGAGGACTGATTATAAAACAGAAATATTTCCTTCTTTGACTCTCTGTTAAAAACATAGTAAGCAACAGGCCCGTTATCTCGCTCAAAACACACAAGCCATACATTAAAAGTATCATCACAGTTAACAACGGCAAAATCACCTCTGTCGATTCTTTTTATGGCTTCAAAATCTTCCTTTATAGCTTCATCTAAAATAATCCATTCTCTTCTGAATTTATTGAAACAGATTGCCTGTATTTCACAGGTGCAGGGATTTATTAAAACTGTATAGACTCCGAAAGGATTTACATGTTTATTTATCATCCATGTATAAATATCATATGTCTCATGGCAGGCAAGCAGTTTTCTCTCTCCCGTTTTTATATTTAACTTGATCAATCCGCTTGTATTGGAGTCCTCATAACCGATAAAATAAATATTCTCTCCTGTAAGACAGACAGGCAAACTCAGTGGCTTATCATCAGAATTCCATACATCCAGAACCTTCCAGTCTTTATCTGTGCCATCTCTTACCATAAGCCTCTCACTGCCGTCATCTTCAGTTGTGACTATTGCTTCAAGTTGAAGTTTATCATTTATAACCCAGTCGGTTATAGTACCGGTATTTTTTTGCAGTAAAGTCAGATGTCCTGAGATTACATCTATATGATATAAATCATATATTTCTCTGTTATCTTTATTTAATGCAATAATCATTTCATCAGGATAATTACGATCGTATTTAATAATTACAACATTTGCATCTTTACAGGTCAATGTTTTTATTTCATCTGTTTCCAGATCCAGTCTGGAGAGGAGAAAATTTTCAAGACCTGTTTCATCATAAAGATAAAGAATAGAAGTGTTATTATGCCAGAAATAATTGCTGATACATCCCTGTTTTACACTGATAACCGTTCTGTCATCCTCTTCTCCTGTGGTTTTAATCCGGAAATTGAGTAAATTATTTTCCAGAACCTGATATATGACTCTTTTCCCGTCAGGAGATATTCTGGGATTGGTTTTTAAAGATTCAGCGAATAATATTTCTCTCGGTATAAGGTCTGATGATGGGGGAAAGGCATGGTGTTCCAATATTATCAATAAACCTCCGCTGACTTACTCCCACGACTTAAGTTCGTGGGGTTCTGGGGTCAAACAACGAATGCTTGATTAAACTCAAGTCTTACTTCGTCTATCCCGAAGGTTGAAGTCCCAACCTTATAGATATTTATTGAAGCGTTTAAATCTCTATCTAATTCTGCCTTACAATGCGGACATACCCAGATTCTGTCTTTTAAAGATAATTCTTCATTCTTATATCCACATTTATGACATATTTTGGAACTGGCATAGAATTTATCTATACAATAAAGAGTTTTGCTGAATTTATTACAATACCATCCCACTATAACCATAAATTTACTGAAACCAAGATCACTTACTTTTCTTCCCCAGAGTTTTATCATGCCACTTATTGTGAGAGTCTCAAAAAATAAATAATCATATCTTAAGCATAAATTCCTTGCCAGCTTAAAATGAAAATCCTTACGCTGATTTCTTACTTTTTTATGTTTTCTTGCCAGATTTAATCGTGCTCTATGCCTGTTGGATGAACATGTCTTTTTCCTTGATAATTCCTTACCTGCTTTCTGAATGGCCTTTAAAGATTTCTTTAAGGGCAGAGGAGATTCTATTACTTCTCCTTCACTGCTTATTAAAAAGTTCTTTAAACCAAAATCAAATCCCGCAGCATTACCTGTCTGTGAACTTGATTTCTCTACATCTACTTCACATACTATAGATATATATAAATCTCCAAGGCTGTCACGTTTTACTGTTACTTTCTTTATCTTTCCTTCTATGGGACAAGAATAGAAAAATTTATATATTTTTTTACCTATTTTTATTCGGTTTCTTCCAAGATACTTATAACCACTCTGTTTAAAACTTATTGATTTATATTTCTTTCTTTTCTTAAATGTTGGAGGTCTCTTGTTTTCTTTATCGAAGAATTTTTTATATCCTTTATCTATCCTCTCTGTCAGTTCCTGGATTGTCTGACTGTTCAGACTGTTCCAGTGGATATACTTTTTTAAACTTTTTAAAAAGGTTATATGAAGTTGAAGAGTATAAAGAGACAGATTTTTTTTATAACGTCTATAATATCTCTTATGAAGAGCTATGCAATGATTATATATCTCACAGGCAAGTTCTATCTGCTTTATGAGATATTTATTCTTCTTTTTATTATTGTATAGCTTCTCATGAAAAGTTTTTATCATTGTCCCTTTTGTCCTTCTATATATTTTCTCACTGTATCTTCAGATA
>CALARM010000722.1 GCA_937888925.1 uncultured Synergistia bacterium
AGAAGACTGGCTCCTTTATGTTGAATCCACGTCAGATATCGCCTCTGACACATCGAACATAATTATATATGCGAATGGCATCACCCTGGGGGCCGTTGCCTGTGGGATAATCTGCAGGATTACCGATTTTGGGGTCACTTCTCTGAGCACCTGCTCCGTGCACATCATGCCAGGCTCCTCCCATATATCCCAGGGCTCTTCCGAAAGCAATGTAAATTGCTGCACTGCCCTGACCTGTGGATGATACGTGGGTTGTACCTGTCCAGTAATAAGGATAGTCACTCTGATCTGCTTCATTAATGATGGAGGTGCATGTAAATAGAGAATTTATGGCAGCAGAACCTGTAGTATCAGGAGATCTTGTATAATCGACTATGGTCTGAAGTTCTTTTGCATCCGGTAATCTCCAGTCATTGTATCCCAGGTATTTCTGCGAATTTTTAGTCTGAACCCAGGCAAGAGCATCCTGCCAGTTCATGCCTGTGCCACTGTCTTTCTGATCCCACATCAATCCTGTGGCATTATCGGTAATTGTTCCATTTCCATTATTTACAAAATTATTGACACCATAGGATGTATTGCCCCGGACACACTGTACGAAAAAGGTTTTATTACTTCCTCCCGGCATTGTGAGATCATATCCTTTTATTCTGCCGTCAGCGAAATTTACTCCGAAGAGCTGATCGTATCCGAGCCAGCTTTTATTAACATACATAGTAGATGAAGCATACTGAGAGTCAATGATACGTTCTCCTGCATCGGTCTGACCATAGGCAAATTTAAAATATGTCGTATCTATAAAAGGAATGAGCCCTGAAGTGGAAGTTCCTGTTACACTCGGATCAGTGCCTCTGAAAAGAATAAGAGAATAGAGTTCTTTAATTGAGGGGAGACGCCAGTCACTGTAACCGCCGTATTTAGAAGAATTCATTACAGATGGTCTGGCCTGCGCACCGGTCCAGGTGAGTTTATCATCGGCGGTAATAGAACTATCACCATTTGTATCAGGACTGCTCTGCCAGGTAAGACCCGTATTATTGTCGTATACAGTAAGGCCATCACTGCTGAGTGTGTATGATGGAACTTTACCATTGAACTGCGAGTCCTGCCCGTAGAAGGCACTGCCCTGTGATGGAGGAGTAATTTCAGAAGAATTATTATAGGATTTACTTTGATTTGTATCTACTACCGTATAGGGCCGGTAGCCTGTTACAGGTATTGATGTGGGAGTAACTGTAGCTGGATTAGCGGTAATTGAAGGCGTGGGAGTATTTATATTGACAGGATCTATAGAGGAAACGCTTCCGCTGCCACCACATCCGGTAAAAATAATAGAAATTACAATTATTACAGTGATTGCATTCAGGATTCTCATAAATAATTCCTCCTTCAGATAATATTGAAAAATCACCGGTGATATTATAAGAACGATAATAATGAAAAAATATTGTGTCAAAAATTAATAATTCCTCCGTTTGTTATAGTCTTTTATCTATAAGCTCTGTTATTCTGTAAAGTGTTTTTTCTTTTGAAAGTAATACCATTCCGGGGGAAACCAGAATGGTATTACTTCTATATGACTTTTAATGGAAATCAGTAATTTGTGTACCAGTTTGAAGGAGCAGAAGTCTGTCCTGCATTTGAAGGCATACTTCCCACACCGAACATAAAGTCAGTCCCTGGTATTTCAGGGGTATCTATAGGACTTGAATAGAGGTACGACCCTGCTGGCACCACATTGAGGTTTCTGATTTTTACCAGGGTGGCCCTCTGTGTATCTGTGAGGGTCTTATTTACTGCTGCGAACCTTGTAGCATAAAGGGTAGACATCTGTCCGTCCAGTTCACCGTATCTCTGAATGAGGGTATAAACCATTGATTTATCTATGGTACCTCCTGTCATAGCCTTTCTGAGTTCATTGGCAACAGTAGTTCTTATCTGTGCTATTTCGTTGAGAGCAGATCTTTGCTCATCTATAATACCTGTTATGAGGGCTTTCTGCTCGGTATTAAGGGTATTGAGAAATTCCTGGCCGCTGTTTCCTGTAAGTGTAGTGTCTATAAAGTAATTGGGATCGTTCATTGCAGGATAATCCTTCATATAAAAAGCACCGAAGTAAGTGCCGTGTCTTTCCGGGCAGAAATATATATCTGCATTAACACTGCCTTTATACCAGGAGAATAATTCACTTGCATAGGTCATAACAGCCACAAACTGTGTATTTGTCATACTCTGTTTGAGGGCTGTGTCTTCCGGAACATCAGGCCATGTTGCATAGTTATTGAACGCCATTTTTGCCAGATAGGCTTTCTGCTCATCCGTAAAGGAATTGATTATGGCTCCAACGACTACGGCACGGTTATAGCTCAGGTCTGCATCATTTTTATATAGTGCTGCAGTGTAAAGGGAAACAGCCTGTGTATTAAGGCCTGTAGAGCCGGAAGGTATGTTACCTTCCAGGTTTCTGCGAAAAGCATTTGTGAGAAGGAAGCGGTTATAGGCAAAGGTGACATAAGTAGGAGCCTGTTCTTTTGCGAGGGCCACGAGTTTAGCTTTCTGTGAGTCATTTAAAATATAGATGACATTATTTGCCACTCTGCTGAGGAAGGTTGTGTTGTGTCCGTATCCGGCAGTGTCGACATCTCTCATATATTGAAAACCGAAGAAATCAGCAACTTTACCAGGTGGAAAAAAGGTGTCTGCACCGCTGCTTCCTGTGATAAAAGCGAGGCCGCTGAATGCGATGGTTGATAACTGTGCATTGTCACTCATTGCCTGTGTAAGGCTGTATGTATTATTATTGGTGGTTCCCTGTGTCGGAACCGGTGTTGCCGTGGGATTCGGCCCCTGTGCAGGAGTCTGCCCCGATTGAGGAGTCTGTCCCGATTGAGGAGTCTGTCCCGATTGAGGAGTCTGTCCTGATGCAGGAGTTGCTGCAGATGTTGGTGCAGGTGTTTCTATTGCCGAAAAAGTTGTAATACCTGTCCCTCCGCCACCGCCGCAGCCTGTTATTAATGACATTACACTTAATATAAGCATACTGATTAGAATTGAAATTACATGCCTTTTCATAATAAATCTTCCTTTCTTTTGTAAAATTTATATGGTTTGCAGTAAAAACTGCTTATAAGTAATAATATAATCTCTCTGTGAAATTCCGGTGAAATTAATCACTTTTTACAAATCTTGTATAAGAGACTTTCATTTCTGCAGTGGCGAGAATATGGTTTTCCATAGCTTTCTGCATAACATCATAGTCGACCTGAGCGGCTGGAACGCTGAGTTCCAGTGATGATTCCGACAGGGCATAAAGGGTATATATATAAATTTTTTCGCCTGGACCGCTGGAATGGGGCGGTGCATATTCAGTCAGACCGTTGACACTGTTAGTCCCCGGGGTACCAATATCTTTCACATTTTTTGGTAAACTCCGGACATTTTGAGGTATATTATAGAGAATCCAGTACCATTTAGTTTTTCCCTCTGGATCAAGATGGTGCATAATAAGGGC
>CALARM010000723.1 GCA_937888925.1 uncultured Synergistia bacterium
TATATATTTTCCATAAGGCTTACCGTGCTTTTCAAGTATTTCTTTAAACTCCTTCATACTTATATATCGTTTCATAGGATCAAGGTCTATCGCACGTTTTACTATGGCTTCGACCTCATTTGATACTGACGGGTTCAAACTTCTCAAAGGTGGAAATTGAAACAGTTTCAGTGTCGGATCGTAATTCGTAAGCATTTGATATAAAATAACACCGAGACCATATATATCAGATACCGGAGTTGTCTGCCCTCGCCCTTTATATTGTTCCGGCGCCGCATATCCCGGTGACCCATACTTAAAAGTATCTGTGCCTTTATCAGGATTGTAATAACGGGCTATACCGAAATCTACAAGTTTCGGCTCCCCCTGCGGTGTTATTATAATATTTGACGGTTTGAGATCTCTGTATATGACAGGTGCATGAAAAGCATTATGGAGATAATCCAGTATTTCAGCAATTTTCACGGTCAATGTTATTGCCTGTTTCTCTGTTAAGGGGTCTTTCAATGAATTAATAATTTCCTCCAGAGTTTTTCCCTCTATATAGTCCATTGTCAGGTATTCTCTGCCATTTTGACTGAAAACACCGTACATCTTCGGAAGTCCCCGATGATTGAACTTCACCATAAATTCAGCTTCTCTAAAAAAAATCTCCCTTCCATGTTCCACATCAAGATTGGCTTCTTTTGAAAAAACCAGTTCTTTAACGACAAATTGTTTATCATCTTCAATTCTTTCCACAAGGTACACATTTCCCATAGATCCTTTTCCCAGAAGTCTTACTACTCTGTAAATATTATTAAGTACTGTTCCCGTTTCTAAAAACACTTTTTAATACCCTCCTTTAAATAGTGAAAGTAGTGAATAGTGAGTGATGTCCTATTCTTTTCACTTTTTACTCTAATTAAATTCTAATAAGTAAAGTAATTCCTATTTTATATTATTATTCCTGATAAATTTCGTTACAACACCTTCAGACGGACTATACTGTGGCCATGAACCTTCCTGTGTTCCTGCATTCATATGGGCATTCGGTTCTTTACAGAAAAGGGTGAAATTATGACCTTCTGTGGAACATATATATTCATAACCCGTATAATTAGCAGAACACAAAGGAATAGTTTTCATATATTTAGAGTTTTTAGTAAGATAGGAAAGATCAGGAGGATAATATCCTTCATTATCCGTACCGTATAGTTCCAGAGCTTTACCTATATTATTCAGATTTGACTCACAACATACAAGACTTCCTGCATATTTTTCTTTCGAAAGGGAAACAAAAAACATAAAACTAAATAATATTATAGCTACAAGAAAAAATATATTACATCCTGTAGCCAGTCCGGCTGGATTGAAGGAAATATTTTCATCTTCTCTGGCTTTATTTTTTCCTTTTATAGAAAGAATCAAACCGAATAAAGGCACCAGCGGCATAAAAAATGAAAGGAAAGGGTACAGATCTGAAATATATCTTTTTACTTCCAGATTTGAAGAATATCCTACAATGCATCGTAATATAATTGTCAACAAAAATATAAAAAATGGGGACACAATTGTTAATAGCCCTATAATAAGACCGTTCCAGGCCAGGTAATTAGTAGTTTTTTTCATTACATTTATCTCCTTTTTGTATCTAATGGTTATTGAATTCTTAAATTATCCTGCAATATAATAAACAGACATATGATAACTCACTGCCATAAGAACAAGTATAATAATATGCATAATAATATATCTTCCCTTCAGGGAATAAAAAGATATTGAAGGCATTTTAAATATAAATATAATAGCTTTTATAAAAACTATTGTGCCGAACAGTAGAACCAGAGCAAAAGGAAATAGATTTCCCAGAATAACAAGAAAAGGTGTGGAACAGAGAAAATATAAGAAAATTTTGGCAAATATTTTTATAAGAGACCATATGGTCAAATCCTTTTTCACAGACTTTACTATAACAATAAGAAAAATAAATACGGGAATAGCTAAGAAAGGAGAAGTAAACGTAAATGCCAGTAAGGCAAGACCGGCAATGACAATAAATAATATTTTTACGACTTTATAAAAAGAGCTTTTTACTGCATCCAATCGTGAAATTATAGCTTCACTTTCCACAGGAGACACATGATTTTTTATATGATAGAGAGTAATGATTTCCCATATAACATATATAGCCAGCAATATTGCCCATGGAAATATAAAAGGGAAAGCGTGAGAGAACCTCTCACCGGGAGAGGGCATTCAGGCAAAGGCCGGAGATGATAGAACTAATATAAATGCCAGTACATATTTCATAACAACATACCTCCTTACATATTTTCCCAGTTACTTATAATTCCGCTCGACGGCGAGTACTGGGGATAACATTCTTTTTTAGCTTTTTCCAGATTTTCCGTGGCACCTCGTGAAAATGTATCGGGATGGCTCCCGGGAACGGAACAGTAAAGGGTAAAAGTATCTGCTTTCTGTGAACAGATATAACCGTAACCTCTGTTGCTGTGAGGACAGAGAGGAAGATTCTTTATGTAATTATCTTCCAGAGAATTCAGGTCAGAAGGATATTTACCGTTTTTCTCTTTATATTTCTCAAGAGATTCTGCCACGGTCTGAATATTGTGCCTGCAGTTCCATTCCCATTGCCGGTACATAAGAGGGCCGCACATAGTATCATGAATGCCTGCCGACCAGGGGAGCATGAAATAACTTATGATGCCAATAATAAGAATATCCAGGAAGATGTAAAGAAAAGTTCTTCTTTTATAGCCGGGAGATTTCGTCACCTCATATTCTGAAATTTCCTTATTACATATTTCTTTACCACAGGGATACTCTGCGGCAATTTTCTCTAAAGCTCTTTTAAGTTCTGTTACAGACTGAAATCTATCGCCAGGGTTCTTTTCCAGAGTTTTCGTCACAACAGATTTCAATTCCGAAGGAACATTATTTATCTCTTCAAAAATAAAGGCTTTTTCCTTTTCTCTGGGGTCAAGACCTGTAAACAAATAATGAAGAAAGACTCCGAGGCTGTAAATATCACTTCTGCAATCGGTCTGGCTTTTCCCGTACTGTTCGGGAGAGGCAAAGCCGGGAGAACCGATAGTTTCCGTGTCTTTTGTCTTTCCTTCCTTGTAGGTTCTTGCTATGCCAAAATCAATAAGTTTTATTCTTTCTTTTCCGTCAATGAGAATATTTTCAGGCTTTAAATCGCGGTAAATAACAGGAGGTGACATGCTATGCAGATAAGCCAGTATATCACAGAGCTGTAAAGACCAGTATAAAATCTTATTGATCGGTATCCTGCGGGATTTATGGTTTTTCTCTATAAATTCATCTGAAGGAATACCGTCAACGTACTCCAGGACGAGATAAAAACTGTTATGTTCCTGAAAAAAATCCAGCAGATTGACTATACCGGGATGATAGAGTTTTGAAAGCAATTCTTTTTCCCTGAAAAAAGAGTTAATATAAAAATTTTCCTCTTCCTGTGAAGCAATTATTTCTTTTATGATACAGTCAAGCCCTGTATCTATGTCTGTGGCACTGTATATTATACTCATACCGCCTGCCGTGAAATAGGAAACTTTATATCTTTCTTTAAGGACAGTGCCGGGAGAGAGAATAGAAATAACTTCTCCCCGGAAATCTTTTTTTTCATCAGGTGCCGCGATACGTTTTACTGTATCCATAGGCTCAACTCCTTTCAATTTTATTCTAACAGATGATTTTAAAAAGAGGGTCAAAATTTTTGATAGTTTTTTTAAAAAGGCAATCTTCTTGACAGCAAATATAAATGCTATTATAATTATGAAATCAATTTTCATTACAGAATGTAATTAGTGAAAGGATATAATATGTCACATACCGATAGTAATGTAGACAGTGGCAATGATTATGTAGCAGTCAGGGCTTTAGAGGACGGTGTCAATATTATAGGCCTCACCCGCGGCAAAGATACGAAGTTTCATCATACAGAAAAACTGGATAACGGCGAAGTCATGTTATTCCAGTTCACAGAATATACGTCTGCGATAAAAATCCGCGGTAAATCGGAAATACACACAAAACATGGTGTTATAAAAAGCGGTAAAGATTAGATATTTTTACGAGAATCGTGAAGGGTGAAGGGTGAAGATAGGATAAGTTCTCATTCTTCGTTGTAAACACCCGGTCATGGTCGTTGACATAGAGTTGAGTCGAGAAATTTAGTCGAGAAATTTAGTCGAGAAATTTAATAGAAGAGACGAGCAGAGACGAGCTAAAGCAGTTCTGGTTATAAAAAGATCAGACTTTTTAGAAAGTCTGATCTTTTTATTTTTCATAAATTCCTCTAAGTCATCTCATGTCTGATTGTTTCGTTATACAGCACAATAAGACGGAGAATACCCGGATGTTTTCGTTAAAGCTCATCTCAGTATCTCTAAATTAATATTTTAAAAAGAAGGAGTGGCATAACATGAAAGACACAAAAAAATGGTATTTTGGTTCCTACGGAGGGAGGTTTGTTCCTGATTCTCTGATGGCTCCTCTGGAGGAACTGTCAGAAGCATATGAAAATTGTAAATCCGATCCCACTTTCCGGGAAGAACTGACAGATTTGTACCAAAATTACAGCGGCCGTCCAACGCCTCTGTATTTTGCTGAAACTTCAAGCACATTACTGGGAGAAGGAAAGATTTACCTGAAAAGAGAGGATCTGAACCACACGGGAGCACATAAAATCAATAATACTCTCGGACAGATACTGCTTGCTAAAAAAATGGGGAAAAAAAGGATTATTGCTGAGACAGGGGCAGGCCAGCATGGAGTAGCTACAGCCACTGTGGCTGCCAGATTCGGTATGGAATGTGTCATATATATGGGGGAAGGAGACATAGAACGCCAGAAAATGAATGTTTTCCGCATGAAACTCCTGGGAGCGGAAGTAAAACCTGTAACATCAGGAGGGAAAGGCCTTAAAGATGCCGTAGACCAGGCAATAATGGACTGGGTTGAACATATAGAGAGTACCTATTATCTCATAGGTTCTGCCGTTGGCCCTCACCCCTATCCTCTCATGGTCAGGGATTTTCAATCCATTATAGGACAGGAAGTAAGAGAACAGTTAATGAAAGCCGGCGAAAATCTTCCCGATTATATTGTGGCATGTGTGGGAGGAGGGAGTAATGCCATGGGAATTTTTCACGAGTTTATCCACGATGAGACAGTGAAATTAATAGGTGCAGAAGGTGGAGGAACATCAATGGAACCGGGCTGTCATGCAGCAACACTTACCCTGGGAAAACCGGGTATCTTACATGGCTCAAGGAGTTATTTATTATCTGACTCTGACGGACAGGTTTCAGAATCCTACTCTATTTCTGCAGGTCTGGACTATCCCGGCATAGGCCCTGAACACAGTTACCTGAAAGATACGGGACGGGTCAGTTATCGCTCTGTCTCCGACAGGGAAGCTCTGAATGCATTCCGGTTTTTAAGTGAAAAAGAGGGGATTATTCCTGCACTGGAAACGTCTCATGCTATAGCGGAAGGTATGAAAATAGCAGAAAAAATGAAGAAAAACGAAGTTATGGTAATAAATCTGTCAGGGAGAGGCGATAAAGACATATATACGGTAGCAGAACATATCGGGATGAATATATAATTGGTGAAAGGTGATGGGTGAAGGGTGATGGGTGATGCGTAATAAACTTACTACCGAAACAGGTAAAAGGGTATCCGTAAAAAGCTTCTGCCTGGCAGGCTCTGGAGAAGAA
>CALARM010000724.1 GCA_937888925.1 uncultured Synergistia bacterium
CCCTCCTGTTTTTAGTTTGTTTATGAAGGAGGAACAATTATGTCAGGCCATTCTAAATGGCATAATATCAAACTTCGTAAATCCAAAGTGGATTCACAGAAAGGTAAGATGTTTACGAAGGTAGCAAGGGAAATAATAATAGCTGCCAGAGAAGGAGGAGGAGACCCTGCAGGTAATTTTCGTCTTCGTGTCGTTATAGAAAAAGCCAGAAGTGTTAATATGCCCCAGGAAAATATTAAGAGAGCCATACAGAAAGGTACGGGAGATGCAAAAGATGCGGCTGCTTTTGAAGAGATTCTATACGAAGGCTACGGCCCTGCCGGCGTGGCTTTATTGATAAGTGTAGTAACAGACAACAGGAACCGCACCGCAGCAGACGTAAGAAATATACTCTCCAGAAATGGCGGAAGTCTCGGAGAAAGCGGATGTGTTCTCTGGATGTTTGATAAAAAAGGCATATTTACCTTCAGTTCTGAGAAGGTAAAGGAAGACGATATATTTATGGTAGCTACCGATGCAGGTGCAGATGATGTAAACAGTGAAGACGGAAATATAGAGGTTACATGTGCGCCTCAGGATTTTCAGTCTCTCAGGGAAACTCTGGAAAAAAGCGGTTTTATACCGGAAGACAGCAAGATTTCTATGCTCCCTAAAACGACAGTTTCACTTGATGAAGACGGTGCCAGAAAGGTTTTAAAATTGATAGATCTTCTTGAAGATTACGATGATGTTCAGGATGTATATTCTAATTTTGACATATCGGATGAAATAATGGAGAAGCTCGGTTAATGATAATTATGGGTGTAGATCCGGGCCTTATTACTACCGGATATGGTCTCCTTCAGGAACAGGGACAGAAGATAACATTAATCGAAGGGGGAGTCGTTAAGACCAGATCATGTGATGAATTATCTGTAAGGCTGAATGTACTCTTTAACGGTATATCAGGTGTTCTTGATGAATTCAGGCCTGATGCAGTTGCAGTGGAAAAACTTTATTCTCATTATAAACATCCAAGGACAGCCATTATGATGGGACATGCCAGAGGAGTCATATATCTGGCAGCAGCTATTCGTAATATTCCTGTGGCGAGTTATGGTGCTACTGAAATCAAACAATCTATAACAGGTCGGGGAAGGGCGACAAAGGAACAGGTTCAGTTTATGATGTCCAGAGAACTCGGTCTTCAGGTATTGCCGGAACCATATGATGTTACAGATGCCCTGGCTATTGCTCTTACCCATATCAATATGGGGAAAAAAGAAGTTTTTAAATCGTGATGCGTGATGGGTGATGCGTTTTACAGAGGTGAGCATAATAAATAATATATATATGCTCTCGTGACGCGTTACGCGTCACGTGAGAACCTTTATTACATGCTTATGGCCAGGTCGGTAAATAATGACTTCAGGAGAAATCTATGTTAACCAGAATCAGAGGAAAGATTTTAGAATTCGTTGAAAACAGTGTGATTGTTGATGTAAACGGCCTGGGCTTTGAAATCCTTGTCCCGACATCTATATTAAAAACACTGGAAAATAAGCCGAAAGACGAAGATATTACTCTTGTAATATATTTTTATCTTCAGCTTACCCCTTCGAGAGGCACACCTGTAATGATAGGTTTTAACAGTGAAATGGAAAGAGAATTTTTCGAACATTTCATATCCATTACAAGTATTGGCCCCAAAACTGCCGTTAAGTCACTGATTTACCCTTTTTCTCGAATTGCCAGAGCAATAGATTGTGCCGATGAAACCTTTCTTAAGACCATGCCTGGCATAGGCCCCAGAAAGGTTAAAGAAATAATTGCAAAACTTCAGGGCAAACTATCCAGATTTATTGTTCTGGAAGAAGGTGAAGTTTCTGAACGTGATAGAAAACCTGTATTTATTCCTGTTGATATAAAGGATGAAGCCCTTGAAGTCTTACTTCAGCTTCAATATAATAAAACAGATGCTTTAAAGAAAATAGAAAAAGCTCTTTTACGGAAACCTGATGTAAAAACATCGGAAGAGCTTATAAATTTGATCTGGAAGGAAGGAATTTAATAGTGAAGGGTGAAGGGTAAAGAGTGAAGGGTGAGCTACCGGTCACGCGTTACGTGTTACGGGTCACGATATTATCAACCATCACACATCACAATCACGTCCATGAGGGAAAGAATAGTAACAGCACAGCAAATTGAAGAAGATAAAGACAATGACACAATAAGGCCCGGTACTATAGATGAATATATAGGTCAGGAAAGGGTTGTAGAAAATCTCAGAATTTCCGTAAAGGCTGCTCTTATGAGACAGGAACCTCTTGATCATGTTCTTTTTTATGGCCCTCCGGGACTTGGAAAAACTACCCTTGCAAAGATTATAGCCGGTGAAATGGGCGGTAAAATTATATCCTCTTCAGGGCCTGCTCTTGAGAAAGCCCATGATCTTGTGGGCATACTCACCAATCTGAACCTGGGAGATATACTGTTTATCGATGAAATACACAGGCTCAACAGGGTGGTAGAAGAATTCCTCTATCCTGCAATGGAGGATTTTCAGATTGATTTCGTTATTGATAAAGGCCCTTATGCGAAAACAATAAAACTGGATTTGAAGAAATTTACTCTTGTAGGGGCTACTACGAGAAAAGGGCTTATTACTGCACCTTTAAGAGACAGATTCGGCATACTTCATCATCTTGATTTTTATACTGTGGAAGAACTGGAAAAAATAGTTTTTCGTGCATCAAGAATATTAAATGTTCACATAGATGACGGGGGGGCAGGGGAGATTGCCAGACGTTCCAGAGGAACACCGAGAATTGCTAATCGTCTTCTCCATCGTGTAAGAGATTACGCACAGGTAAAAGGAGGAGGCAAAATCACTAAAGACATAGCAGACGAGTCCCTGAAATTGCAGGGTGTTGATAAGATGGGCCTCGATATTCTGGACAGAGCCTTTCTTGAAGTCATAATAGATGTATATAACGGCGGCCCTGTAGGTATTGAAGCAATAGCAGCTACATTGAATGAAGAGAAAGATACCCTGGAAGATACTGTTGAGCCGTTTTTACTTAAAATCGGATTTCTCCTGAGAACCCCTTCAGGAAGAAGAGCAAGTAATAGTGCCTATGAACATCTTGGAAGAACTCCAAAGGTTATAACGGAACAGGGGTTGCTTTTTTTACCTGTCGATAAATGAGGACGGGGATTTCTGGGATTTCTGGGATTTTGGAAAGGGATGATACCAAATAAATATCTGGAAATCATCCTTATTACTGTAACAGGTAAAAGGGTATTTAATAAAAAGCTTCTGCCTGGCAGGCTCTGGAGAAGAAAAATTAGTTTTTTATATAGA
>CALARM010000725.1 GCA_937888925.1 uncultured Synergistia bacterium
CAGTCATTCTGGAAGAGATAAAATCTATTGAAGATTCTCCGGGAGATTATATTTTCGATCTCTATCTGAAGTCAATGCTGAATAATCATCCTCTTGCTATTATGACTTCAGGTGACAGAGATTCAGTACTTAAACTCGGCAGAAATGAAATACTGTCATATTTTGAACAAAATTATGTTCCATCTAATATTGTCATTTCAGTGGCAGGTAATATAAAACATGAAAATGTTTTAAAGCTGTTAAGAGGTTATTTAGCAGATTTTAAAGGTACACAAAAGAAGGTCTCTCTTTTTGCACCTGTATTTACTAATACTGTAAATGTGAATTTCAGAGACTGTGGGCAGGTACATCTTTCTATGGGATATCCCGGTATATCTGTAAAAGATGAAAGAAGATATACTGCAATCGTTCTGGATAATATACTTGGCGGAACGGCAAGTTCAAGGCTCTTTCAGAAGATACGTGAAGATCTTGGACTTGCCTACAGCGTTTATTCTTTTCAGTATAATTTCCTGGACTCAGGGCTTTTTTCTTTTTATGCAGCCACTTCAGTAGAAAATATTAAAGATGTTATAAATCTTATCATTGCAGAGATTGATAAACTCTGCGAAGACGGGATTATAGATGAAGAACTGCAAATTGCTAAAAACTATGTCAACGGAGGGATGCTCCTCGGACTTGAAAGTACAAGTAATCGCATGTTTCGTATAGCAAAGTCGGAACTGGTCCATAAACGTATTATTCCTGTAGAAGAAATCCTGGAAAAAATAAATCTTGTTTCCAGAGAAGATGTTTTATCACTGGCCCGTTCTATATTCGATAGAGAAAGACTTTCCATATGTCTTCTCGGGCCTGTTAATAATAATATGAATTTTTCTGAATTTATGGCATAGTACCGTAGAAAATTTAGCCACTTTTATAAGATGCTCTTCGTTAAAAGTGAGTGGTGAGTAGTGATTGGTTAGTAAAAGTGCTCCACTTCACTGCTCACTGCTCACTACTCACTGATTTTTACTCTAACAACAACGACGTATGAGAATTTGTTTCTTCCGTCACGTGTTACGCGTTACGCGTTACGATTCTCATATAAATATTTATGTGTTACCACAGGAGGTACTTTATGAATCCCGTAAAAATTATACTCACCGGCGGATGCGGGCAGATGGGAAAACAACTCATAAAAACATTTACTGAAGAACAGGATATAATATTAACAGGAGTTATAGATAAAAAAAATACAGGTATTGATGCAGGCACTGTAGCAGGTATACGTGAAACAGGAATTAAAATAACAGACAGTCTTGAAGAAACACTGAAAGACGGCGGAGAGGAAATCCTTGTGGATTTTACCTGTCATGATGCTGCATGTAAACATATAGAAATAGCTCTTTCACGGGGATTTTCTGTAGTTTCCGGAACTACCGGCTTCAGTGATAAGGAACTGAATGATTTTAACAGAGAGGCAGAAAAAAGAGCAATTCCTTTATTTATAGCTCCCAATTTTGCCATAGGAGCAGTATTAATGATGAAATTTGCAGCGACTGCTTCCCGTTATTTTTCTTCTGCAGAGATAATAGAACTTCATCATAACAGAAAAAAAGATGCTCCTTCCGGGACATCTATGTTAACAGCCAGGGAAATGTTAAGTAATTTTTCTCCTGCTCCTCCTCTGGTAGAAGAAAAAGAGTTACTTCCTTCTGCCCGCGGAGCCGATATGAATGGAATAAGAATACACAGTGTAAGGCTTCCGGGATTTGTAGCCCATCAGGAAGTTCTCCTCGGAGGCACGGGAGAAATTCTTTCTATAAGGCATGACAGTATGGGAAGGGAATCCTTTATGAAAGGTGTCATCCTTGCTGTAAAAAAGGTTAAAACTCTTCAGCCGGGGCTCACTTTTGGCCTTGATAAATTACTTGAACTTTAAAAGGTGGGATTTTGTATGAAACTGGTAGTTCAGAAATTCGGTGGAACCTCTGTCGCACAGCCTTTATTTCGGGAAAAGGTTGTGGATATGATAATAAAAACAAAAGAAAAAGGATTTTTTCCGGTAGTTGTAGTGTCTGCATTGAGATATGAGAAATGTCCTTATTCGACAGATGCACTCTTAAAGCTGGCAGAAGATTTTTCTCATATGGATTGCAGAGGAGAACTGGATTTACTTTCTTCCTGCGGAGAAACTATTGCATGTCCTCTTGTTTCCATGCATCTTATGAAAACAGGACACATTGCAAAATCCTTTACAGGATTTCAGGCAGGTATTATAACAGATGAACAGTTCGGCCATGCTTCTATAAAAAGAATTGAAACTGACATGTTAAGATCATGGATAGATAAAGGCGTAATTCCTGTTGTAGCAGGTTTTCAGGGTATTACGGAAAACGGTAATATAACCACTCTCGGAAGAGGAGGCTCTGATACGACTGCTGTAGCCCTGGGCCATGCCTTCGGCGCTGAAAGGGTTGAATTTTATAAAGAAGTTGATGGTATAATGACTTCCGACCCTTATATTGTTCCTTCTGCTGTAAAACTGGATGAAATCGGCTTTGATGAAATAGGAGAAATGACCTGCTGCGGTTCAAAGGTTCTGGAATCCAGTTCCGTAGAAATGGCCAGACGTTTAAATCTTCCTCTCGTAGTAAA
>CALARM010000726.1 GCA_937888925.1 uncultured Synergistia bacterium
ATAAAGGAGTAAAATTATGAAAAAAGACATAGTAATCCTTGCTGCAGGTATAGGTAAAAGGCTTCTCCCCTATACGATGGAAATGCCTAAATGCCTTGTTGAGGTGAATAACAGGGCCATAATAGAAAATATTCTGGACAGTCTCATACCGTACAGCGAACAGATAAATAAAATCCATATTGTAGTGGGATATAAAAAAGAAGATATAATAGAAAGACTTGCCGGTAAATATAAAGAACTTCATATAAATTATATAGAAAATGAAATATTCGAAGAAACAAATAACATCTATTCCCTCTGGCTTGCAGGTGAATCAATAACACATGATCTGATTTTATTCGAAAGTGATGTTTATTTCGACCATATAATCATAGAAGACCTCTTCAATACAGATAAAAATATAGCTCTTGTGGATAACTATGAAAGTTATATGGAAGGAACAGCTCTTGAAATAGATTCCAACGAGAGAATAACAAATATAATTACCCAGAAAAGACATGCATGCTTAAAGGGACTTTATAAAACACTGAATTTATATCACTTTAACAAAGATTTCTTCAGAGAAATATTTTTGCCTACTCTGGAAATATATATGAAAACACAGAGTAAAAACAGCTATTATGAGATCATATTAAAACTCCTCGTTTTTATAGGGAAACAGGACATATATGCCAGACAGGTACAGAGTAAATCATGGTATGAAATAGATGATATGGAAGATCTGCGTATTGCAAGATATCTATTTTCATCAGATGATGACAAAATAGATTATTTATCAAAATCTTTCGGAGGTTACTGGAATTATAAATTCCATGATTTTAATCTCCTTTACAATGATTATTTTCCTTCCGATGAATTTATTGAAGAAATAAAAAATTACACAAAAAACCTTATTGCCTGTTATCCGTCAAATGACAGAATACTCATAGATAAAGCAAGGAAAATCCTGCCTTTTGAAGTTGAAGGAGAACATGTAGTTTTAGGTAACGGGTCATGCCAGATAATTAAGGAATTATTTAAATATTTTGGCTCCGGAAAAAGTCTTGTTCCTTTACCGGCATTCGGAGAATATATAAAGGAAGAATATAATTCAATTTATTTTCCCACAGAAGATGATAATTTTACAGTAAATATTAAGAGATTAATTGCCACTGCGGAAAAAGAACAGGTCAGGCAGATTATACTCGTAAATCCGAATAACCCTACAGGATTAATCATATCCAGAAAAGATATAATAAGACTCCTCACGGAAACATCTGCCGAATATATAGTAATAGACGAATCCTTTATGAATTTTGCAAAAGAGAATGAAAGTATTACTGGACTCTATAAAAACTATAAAAATTTAATAATTGTCAAAAGCTTCGGGAAAGAATACGGCATACCCGGCATAAGGCTTGGCTGTGCCATTACCTGTAATAAAGAAATAATAAAAAAACTCGGAGAAAATCTTCCCATATGGAATATAAATTCTTTTGCAGAATTCTTCCTGGATAGAATCGGCAAATATAAAGATGATTATTATAATTCAATCAAAAAAATCAGGGAAAACAGAAAACATTTAAGAAAATCTTTAGAGAAAACATCTGTCTACATAACAGGCTCGTCAGTGACAAATTTTCTTTTATGCAGATTACCGAAGGGACATGTTAAAGCACTTCAAAAATATCTCTTTATAAAATACAATATACTCATAAAAGCCATAAATAAACAGGGAATATCGGGGAAAAATTATTTCAGAGTAAGTGTGAGAACTCCTGAATTGAACAGAATACTTGTTAAAGGCATAAAGGAATATATGTTTAATACAGAAAGAACGGAAATGAGCGGTAAACATTTATCCCTGGGCCTTCAATTGCTGGACGGAACAGGTAATACAGATGGAACATAACTATGAATAAATGGAAAGATATATGGAATCAACGGCATATAGAAGGTTTAATAAATCTGGAGAAACTTATTAAACTCGATGGATTTGACAGTAAGACCGGGAAAATTTCCTCTGAAGACTGGCTGAATTATACAGAATTTATAAGTAAAAAAATCAATATAACCGGATCTGACAGTATATATGAAACAGGGTGCGGAAGCGGTGCCTTTTTATATCCTTTTTATGAAAAAGGTCATAAAGTCGGAGGTATTGATTATTCAGAAAATCTGATAAATACTGCTAAATCTGTTATGCCCGGGGGAAATTTCACATGCAGTGAAGCTGCAGACCTTGACACAGATACAAAATATGACATAGTAATTTCAAACAGTGCTTTTTTTTATTTTCCCTCTTACGATTATGGAGAAAGAGTTTTAAAGAAAATGCTGTGTAAAGCAAGAAAAGCCGTTGCCATACTGGATGTTGCAGATATTAATTTTAAAGATAATATAGAGAAGGCCAAGATAGACAGTCTCGGTGAAGAGGAATATAAGAAAAAATATGATGGCCTTCAGCATCTTTATTATGACAGACACTGGTTTTTAAATCCTGATTTATATTATTTCTCCATAGAAATATTCAATCAGGAAATCAATCATTACGGATATAATGATTTCAGATTCAATGTTATATATAAAAAATATGGCTTCCAATGTATGGCCGAAAATGGTAAAATATTATCAGGGAGTGATGTCTATGGCAGAAGCATTGAGGAAAGAACATAGAAGATATACATATAGTGACTATACATCATGGCCGGATAATGAACGGTGGGAGATAATAGAAGGGGAAGCTTATAATATGAGTCCGGGAGCTGGAATACCTCATCAGAGAGTATCCAGGCGATTACTTAATAAATTCGAGAATTATCTTGAAGGGAAAACGTGTGAAGTATTTGATGCCCCATTTGACGTGGTGTTGCCTGAAGAGGGAGAAACCTTTAATAATGCAACAAATACAGTACAACCGGATATTATGGTAATTTGTGATAATAATAAACTCTTTGAAGATAAATGTTGTCTTGGCCCTCCTGATTTAATTATAGAAATACTATCACTATCCACTGCTTCGAGGGATATGAAATATAAGTTCAAACTTTATGAAAGATTTGGTGTGAAGGAATACTGGATTGTTGATCCTGTACATAAGACTGTACAGGTATTCAAATCCGGTGCAGATAAATTATATGGAAGACCGGCAACGTATTCAGCAGAAGATAAAATCAAAGTAGGTATACTTGAAGAACTGGAGATAGAGCTAAAACTGATCTTTGCATGAAGATTTATCGGATTATA
>CALARM010000727.1 GCA_937888925.1 uncultured Synergistia bacterium
TTCCGAGATTGCTCGATATGGGCCAGTGTAATGACGCCTATTCTGCCATTCAGGTGGCAGTGGCCCTTGCAGGAGCTTTTAATACTGATGTAAACAGTCTGCCTCTGTCCATGATTTTGTCCTGGTATGAACAGAAAGCAGTGTGCATACTTCTTACCCTGTTACATCTCGGTATTAAGAATATAAGACTCGGCCCGAGTTTACCTGCCTTCATAACACCGCCTGTATTACAGGTTCTGGTAGATAAGTTTGCCATAAAACCTATATCTACGCCTGATGAAGATTTAAAAGCAATTTTAAAGAATTAATTTCTAATGTAAGGGCGATCTGTTACAGGATCGCCCTTACATATTTTTTCAGGAAGGTGATTACTTACAATAAATATGAAAATTTGCCTCATGTAGTAATTATAGGAGGAGGTTTCGGGGGCCTTTATGCAGCTAAAGCTATGGGGCGGTTGCCTGTAAGAGTTACTCTTCTGGACAGGCAAAATTATCATCTCTTTCAGCCTCTTCTTTACCAGGTTGCCACAGGAGGTCTTTCTCCGGGTGATATAGCTTCTCCTCTGAGGGCAGTATTAAGCAAGTATAAAAATATTTCTGTCCTTATGGCGGAAGCAGTGGATATAGACGGAGAAAAAAAGAAAGTTATACTCAAAGATGGCGAACTCTTCTATGATTTTTTAATAGTCGCCACAGGGGTGGAAAAGAATTATTTCGGTCATGATGACTGGGAAAAACATGTTCCCGGACTTAAAACAATAGGGGATTCCCTTGAGATAAGAAACAGGGTTTTCTTTGCTTTTGAAGCGGCTGAGAAAGAAAAAGATGAAGCAAAAATAGAGGAATGGATGACCTTTGTAATAGTCGGAGCAGGCCCGACAGGAGTCGAACTTGCAGGTGCTCTCGGTGAGCTTTCCTATGGAACAGTAAGAAAAGATTTTAAAAATATAGATCCGGGGAAAACAAAAATTTTTTTACTTGAAGGATCTGATAGAATTCTTCCTTTTTTCCCTGATGTGCTTTCCGAAAAAGCAGAAAAATCACTCCGCCGTCTGGGAGTAACAGTAAAAACAGAAACTCTTGTAACAGATATAAACGAAAACAGAGTTTCGGTAAAGGTCAGAGACGGAGACGAAATTATATCTGCAGCAACGGTTTTATGGGCTGTAGGAATAAAAGGAAGTCCTATGGGAGAAATACTTTTTAAACATGGCATGGCAGAACTTGATAAAATCGGTCGTGTAATAGTCAATCCTGATTTAACGGTAAAGCATAATAATGATATTTTTGTAATAGGAGACCTGGCAAATTTTTCTCATCAGGGAGGAGCACCTTTGCCGGGAGTTGCACCTGTGGCAATACAGCAGGGAGATTATGTGGCACGCCATATTACTATGCAGTTAAAGGGAAAAAAACCTGTGCCTTTCAGGTATTTTGATAAAGGCAGTCTTGCTGTTATAGGACGCAATTCGGCAGTTGTAGATCTCGGATTTATCCGTTTCGGAGGCATAGTGGCATGGCTTGCCTGGGTCTTTATTCATATTTATTATTTAATAGAATTCGATAATAAATTTCTTGTACTGTTTCAATGGGCATGGAACTATTTTACCAGGAAAAGAGGGGCAAGGTTGATTATGAAATAAAATTCCTTCCCTCCTGTGGAAAAATATGTATTAAGTTTTTCAGTAATATTACCGAAGATAAATAATATAGATTTCTATATTAAGAACCTATCCGAAAAGTAATATTTATTGTACATCACTTCCGGTGGGTGAGGCTCTGGAGAAAAATATATACCGTATTAACAGTAATTTGTAAATTAAATAAATGTAATATCGTAGCAGTCTTTAAAGACATATTGTTTTGCACGAGGATTATAGATTTTTCGGAAGAGCCTCACCCACCGGAAGGTATTTGATGACTTTTCGGATAGGCTCTAAATAAATAATTAAGAGGTGATGTTATGAAAATCAGGGATAAACTGATTGTTACGACTCTCGGATTTTCACTGATTATTACGGCCATGTTTTTTATAACATGGCATACTACATCTTTACAGAAAGATGATGGTCTGGTAATTAATCTTGCAGGAAGGCAGAGAATGTTATTGCAGAAAATGGTAAAAGAATTATTATTCTATAGTACAGATAAAAATAGCGGTTCTGTTGCAGCAGATAAGGTAAATAATACTATAAAGGTATTCGAAATGACTCTTTCGGCCCTGAAGGATTCAGGGAAAGCTCCACTGTCAATAGAACTGAATAATGCAGAATACAGAGTATGTCCGAAAGCAAAAGGTACTGCTTACATACATATGGAAAGGGTCGCAGAGAAATGGACAGTATTTTCTGATAAAATTATATCTGCAATGAATAAGAAGACCTTGTCAGGCGATGATATGTCCTGGATACAGGAACATGATGGAGAATTGCTTGCAGAACTGGATGAAACTGTAAAAATAATGCAGAAACAATCTGAAGATAGAGTGAAATATCTTCTGATTAAACAAATTGCAGGTATTATTATAGGTCTTTTTTTTATGATATATTCTATCATAACAGTTCTGTCTGTTGTAAAAAAATTGGATAAAACAAGGAGTTTTGCCATGCAATTAGGAAAGGGTGATTTAACGGCAATTTCCGGTATAGAAGGGCAGGATGAACTCGGACTTGTAGGAAAAGATCTTGATGATATGACAGGGAATTTAAAGTCTATGTTTTCCGGTATAAATGAGAATGCCGGGAAAGTTGATAATTCTTCGGAAATATTGGCAGGTATTTCAAAGAAGATGGGAAAGATTATTGATGATGTTTTTCAGAAATCTAATTCTGTCGCCGCTGCAGCAGAAGAAATGAGTTCCAATATGGGTTCAGTAGCTGCAGCTATGGAAGAAACTTCTACCAATGTCACTATGGTCGCAGCTTCAGCGGAGGAAATGACTACTACTATAAATGAAATAGCAGCAAATGCTGATAAAGCTCGTTCCGTCACGAAAAAAGCTGTATCTGAAGCTCATATGGCATCAGATAGGGTTGTAGAGTTAGGTAAAGCGGCACAGGAAATAAGTAAATTTACGGAAGTTATTTCAGAAATCTCCGAGCAGACAAATCTTCTTGCCCTGAATGCTACGATAGAAGCAGCAAGAGCCGGAGAAGCAGGTAAAGGATTTGCCGTAGTGGCAAATGAAGTAAAATCACTGGCAAGACAGACAGGCGAATCTACTAAAGAAATTAAAGAAAAAGTTGGAGGGATACAGACTGCTACAGATGCAGCTATTGTGAATATAAAGCAGATAGTTGATATAGTGAATAATGTGAATCACATAGTGGTTGCCATAGCAACAGCTGTAGAAGAACAGTCTGCCACGACAAAGGAGATTGCCATGAACGTTGTTCATGCATCTCAGGGAGTTTCGGAAGTGAATGTAAACGTATCCCAAATATCCTCTGTTTCCCAGGAAATTGCAAAAGATATTACTGATGTAAATAAAGCAGTCTATGAAATATCTCAGAATGGAGCCATGGTAAATAAAAATGCAGAAGATTTATACTGTCTTTCAGAAGAGTTAAAAAAAATGATTGGAAAATTTAGATTATGAAGGCAAAAGCAGACATGGAGAAAAAGACAGTTGAAGCTATGATTTCTATGTACTGTAAAGGTATTCATAAATCAAAGGGAGGTTTCTGTGAAGACTGTAAGAATCTTCTGGACTATGCCTTTATGAGGTTAGATCTGTGTCCTTTTAAAGATAAAAAGCCTGTCTGCACAAAATGTACTGTTCACTGTTATAAAGATGATATGAGAAAGAAAATCAGAGAAGTTA
>CALARM010000728.1 GCA_937888925.1 uncultured Synergistia bacterium
TCTCTTTCATCTGAAATAAAAGAAGATGAAGAAGGATATTCTTTGATAATAAATTATAAATATGATTTCCGCGGTCAGTCCTGTACGGGACAGTATAAAAAAACTTCTGTTGCCGATTATTTTTCGGTAAAGACAGAGGCAGATAAATATAAAACCGGCTCAAAGGGCATATGTTATGTAAATCCTTCCTATCCTTCCTCTTCAATTTTAAAACATAATAGTCTCTGTTTTTTGCCTTTTATATTTATTCCTTTTGCATTTGTTCTTGTTGCCTTTTTTATAATATATAGCTTATGGACAGGGGATAAGGGAAGAACAAACAGTGAACCTGTTCAGGCTATTTCAAAAAAATCCGGCCCTTCTTACGGTAATATTGCAGGTGCCCTGTTTTTTAGTATATTTTTTATTGCAGGAATTGTGGCGACTTATTATATGACTTATAAACCACTGGTAAAATTCATTGATGCTCAGTCGTGGACAGAAACTCCATGCAGGGTACTATCTTCCAGAATAGTGACCCATGAAGGTGATGAAAGCACAACGTACAGTGCAGATGTTCTTTATGTATATAATGTAAAGGGCATAGAGTATAAGTCCAACAGATACAGATATTTCAGTTCTTCCGGCTCTTATAAAGGTGCTGATAGATTAAAAGATAAATATCCTCCCGTCAGTGAGACTGTCTGTTATGTAAATCCTTCAAATCCGGGAGAAGCAACTCTTAAGAGGAATTTTACTACTGGCATGCTTGTTTATTTTCTCCCTGCTCTGTTTATCCTTGTTGGAGCAGGAGGGATTTACGGATTTTTGAAAAAGGATAATGAGATTTCTGCTTTAAAACTTTCTTCAGGTGGTGCCGGCTATGAAATAAATAAGGAATGGGTAAAAAAATATGACGTAAAAAAATATATAGAGTTAAAACCGAAGGTCTCCCGTAAGGTTAATTTTATAGGACTTCTTATTTTTGCTCTTCTCTGGAACGGTATTATAAGTATTCCTGTAATAGAAGTAATAGAAGGCTTTAAAAAAGTAAGTATTCTTAGCTGTTTTGCCATAGGCATAATTCCCTTTGTATTGATAGGGTTGTTACTGGCAGGGTCATGTATATATTATTTCCTTAAACTCTTTAACCCCGTGCCAGAACTTGTTCTCTCCTGTCATCCTCTGGTTCCGGGAGAGGCGGCAGAACTTTCGTGGATTACAGGCACCGGTGCCGGTGCCGTAAAGAAATACCGTATTTATATAGAAGGCAGGGAAGAGGTAAAATATGACGATTCTAACGAGCATCATACCTTTCGTACCATTAACCTGACAGAAACGGAAAATCTCTATGAAATAGAAAAAGGAAGTGTATCTTTTACCTTACCGGAAGACACAATTCATTCCTTTGAGAGTGAACATAATAAAATAGCCTGGAGCCTTCATCTGGTGGGAAAGATGAAATACTGGATCGATATACATGAAGAATTTTCCCTGACAGTTCTTCCGAAAAATATGCTTTATAACGGTTAAAGTATTCTTTACGCGTTACCCGTTACGATTAAAAAATATGAATAGTTTAAAGATAGAAACAACCGACAGTAAAACAGAATATCTTCCATGTGAAAGGGTTTCCGGAACATGCTCCTGGGTTTTTGATAAAAGTCCGAAACGAATAGAATTGAGGCTTTTCTGGTACACCTCCGGAAAAGGCACTGCAGATGTAAAAACTGTAGAAGTCTTTCCTGTTAATGAACCTCTCAGGGAAGGGAAAAGGGATTTTTCTTTCACTCTTCCGGAAGTTCCCTGGTCTTTTTCAGGAAAACTCATTTCTCTTATGTGGGCTATTGAAATGGTTTCAGAGCCGGGAGGAGAGACGGAAAGACTTGAAATAACAGTGTCTCCTTCAAGGAAGAAGATTTTGATCCATAAATCCTGACTTCTTTGAAAATTTCTGTTATAATATAACCGGGGATTTCCTGAAAGGAGAGTATAATGGAAGAACTATTAAAACAGATATTGAGCAAGCTTGACACAGTGGAAGGTTCTATTAACGAGTTGAAAGAAGGCCAGGTAAGACTCGAAGAAGGCCAGGTAAGACTCGAAGAAGGCCAGGTAAGACTCGAAGAGAGACAGACTAAACTCGAAGAGAGACAGACTAAACTCGAAGAGAGACAGACTAAACTCGAAGAGAGA
>CALARM010000729.1 GCA_937888925.1 uncultured Synergistia bacterium
GGTCAAAAGCGAGACAGGAAAGGGAACGGTATTTACGGTAAAACTTCCTGCCGGGCCGTGATGGGTGATACTATAATCGTGACGTGTAACGCGTAACGCGTCACGCGTAAATTTCCCCCTTCACTCTTCACACTTCACTTACTTAAAATTCTTAATATCAGGCAATTCATCCAGTGATTTTATTCCAAAATGCCTGAGGAACTGTTTTGTCGTGCCATAGACAAAAGCCCTGCCTGCTTTGTCCGATTTCCCTGCAATACGTATCAATTTCCCTTCCAGAAGGGTTGAGATTATCTTTGCTGTCCTTACACCTCTGATTTCTTCTATTTCTGCCCTTGTTATGGGCTGATTGTATGCAATTATGGCAAGAGTTTCCAGCGCAGCCTTTGACAGAGTTGAACTGGCAGTTACTTTGTGCATTTTTTCTATATGATTATGAAGGGAAGGATTTGTGCACATTTCTATTCCGTCAGCTATTTCACGGATATTTATACCTCTGTCTTTATAATCGTCCTTCATTTTCTGAAGAATTTCTCTTACTATGTCTTCCGATAATTCTATGATTTCTGCAATATTATGTATCTGAACCGGACAGGGAGAAGCAAACAATATAGCTTCTATTATTTTTGAATATTTTTCGCTTATTTCGAATAGATCCATATATTATCAAATCTTTTTTCCTGTTTTACTGTTAATTTTTTCTCAAGTATAAGTTCCAGAAGTGCTATGAAACCGGTTATTATTCTGACCTTTGTTGTACCTTCTGTAAATAAATCTAAAAAATTAAATTCTTTTGATGATTTGAATTTATCTGTTATGAAAGATTTCATCTCTTCTACTGTTACAGTTTCTCTCTGTAAAATTCTGGTTTTTACCTTTTCATTTTTTCTTTTAAGCATATTTTGAAGGGCAACGACCAGGTCGTCTACTGAAAGTTCTGAAAAGCTTTTTTCTTCTTCCACATCTGATTTAGCCACAGGTCTCGGAAAATACTTTTTCTCCGTTTTTTCCAGCTCACTCAGTAGTTCTCCTATTTCTTTGAATTTCTGATATTCCACTATTTTATTCAGTAGATCTTCAGGACTGTTTATAGTATCTTCATCATATGATTCTTCTGCTCTGAGTATTTCAGGAGGAGGAGGAAGTATTAATTTTGATTTTAATTCCAGAAGTGTTGATGCCATGACCAGAAATTCACTGGCAATATTTATATCCAGCTCTTTCATAAGAGATATGTAATTTAAATATTCATCTATTATCTTTGATACGGAAATTTTATATATATCTATTTCTTCTTTTTTTACCAGATGGAGTAAAAGATCCATAGGGCCTTCAAAGATTTCTAATTTTACATTGTAACTCATTATTAGCCTTTCGTAACATGTGACGGGAGAGAATTATTTATATATTTTGCTTTTATATTGACCGTGTCACTTTTCATATCATTAATTGCCTGAAATATTGGTAAATAAATTTATAAAAAACCTTATTAATTCTGAAAATCCTCCCCAGTTTATGAGTAATATTGTTACAACCATAGTTATTATCATAGTTTTTCTGGAGGGAAATTTTATCATCTGCTCGTATTTCTCAGGAAGAAAAGTGGATAAAATTTTTGACCCGTCCAGAGGCGGAAGGGGGAAGAGATTGAATATTCCAAGCACTATATTTACATTTACGATAAGATATAAAACCAGTGATAAAATCCCTTCTGAAAAGAAATCATTCTGAGGCACTCTCATAATACCAATCTGAAAAGGAAGACCTGCAAGAAAGGCCAGGATAAAATTGCTTGCAGGACCTGCAAGTGACACAAGTATAAGATCAAGACGGGAATTTGAGAAATTCTCTTCCCTTACTGGGACAGGTTTCGCCCATCCGAGGCAGACTATAAAATTCGTTCCTGTCACTGCTGTGGCAATAACAGAAAAAAACAGTGTTCCCGCCATCAGTAGCGAACCCATCGGATCCAGATGCAGGAGAGGGTTGAAAGATAATCTATTCTCATAAAAAGCACTGGGATCTCCACGGAAAAAAGCCATCTTCCCATGGGCAACTTCATGTATTATGAGAGAAAGTAAAATGATAGGGAATAATATTATTATTAATATGATTTGACTCATTTTTTTACTCCGTATTACTCAGAAATAGTAAGTAGTGATCAGTCCTGTTCTTTTCACTTTTCACTCTAACTAATTAAAATTTTCTATCTATTTATTCAATATCCTTTTTAAATCAGGCAAATTTTTCAAGCATTTTTATGAGCTCAATTATCTGTTCTTCCGTAAAATAATTCGTTCTACTCACTTCACAAGAATATTTTCATTTATAGTATTTACTATATCTGTAATTCGCTCCATATCTCCTTCTATAAATGCTTTTTCACTCTTTTCTTTTAAATCTTTTATATCTTTTTTACCTGAAACGGCCAGTATTGTATGAAAATCGCTCATTCCATGAGTGATACCACTGACCTGCAATTTTCTTATAAAGGTTCCCGTCGTCCTGATTATATCCCTGTCACTCATATTATTTAACTTATAATGGATTCTTTCCC
>CALARM010000730.1 GCA_937888925.1 uncultured Synergistia bacterium
AAGACCCTGTAGAATATCAGCTTCCCGGCATAAACCAGGTTCAGATAAATCCGAAAGCAGGACTTACCTTTGCTGCGGCTCTGAGAAGTTTTTTACGTCAGGATCCCGATATTATAATGGTCGGTGAGATTCGTGACGGAGAAACAGCGCAGATTGCCATTGAGTCTGCCCTTACAGGACATCTTGTATTGAGCACACTCCATACCAATGATGCGGCAGGCGCCATAACCCGTCTCATAGATATGGGAATAGAGCCGTTCCTTGTGGCATCGGCCCTTGTGGGAGTAATTGCCCAGAGGCTCGTAAGAAGAATATGTCCCAACTGCCGCGAAGCCTATACACCGCCGGAAGAAGCTGTTGCGAAATTCGGACTTAACCTTGCAGATACGAATATAGTCTTCTATCACGGAAGAGGCTGTGACCACTGCAAGGGCACAGGTTATAAAGGCAGAAGCGGTATTTATGAAATGATGACGGTAAATGAAAACGTTCGTCCTCTCATCCTGAGAAATGCTCCTACAATAGAAGTAAAGGATGCAGCCATAGAAAACGGAATGGTTACTCTCCAGGAAGATGGGTTACGTAAAGTGCTGGAAGGTACCACTACTATAGAAGAATGTCTGAGAGTCGTTTATGTAGGAGAGGAGATGTAATTGATTATGGCAGACCTGGCTAATTTTGGAATGGCTGATTTGATGAAAATTGCTATTGAAAGGGGATCGTCAGATCTTCATCTTACAGTAGGCCTGCCTCCTACATTGCGAGTAAGCGGCAGACTTGTGCCTACCGAGTTTCCCCGGTTACGTGCTCAGGATACAAAGCGTCTGATATACAGTATACTCAATGATAAACAGAAGGAAGTTTTTGAAAAGAACTGGGAATTAGATTTATCTCATGGCTTACAGGGATATTGCAGATTTAGAATTAATGTTTTCAAACAGCGTGGATGTGTTTCTGCTGCGCTGAGAGCAATACCTGAGACAGTGCCAACCCGTGAAGAACTGAATTTACCTCAGGTGCTTGATGAACTTACCGGCTTGCATCAGGGATTAATCCTTGTGACAGGACCTACTGGTGTAGGTAAATCGACAACTCTTGCCTGTATGATCGATCAGATAAACAGTAACAGGTCATGTCATGTTCTTACAGTAGAAGACCCCATAGAATATATTCATCCTCATAAAAAATCTATGGTAAATCAGAGAGAATTAGGCCATGATACTCAGGCCTGGACCAATGCACTTCGTTCTGTTCTTCGTGAAGATCCTGATGTTATACTGGTCGGCGAAATGAGAGATTTAGAGTCTATTGCCCTTACTATTACTGCTGCAGAAACAGGTCATCTTGTGCTGACCACGTTACATACATCAGATGCTTCTCAGACAGTAGACAGAATTATCGATGTATTTCCACCATATCAGCAGCAACAGATAAAAATTCAGCTTGCCAGTGTTATACAGGCTGTAGTTTCCCAACAACTTGTCCCTCATGCCAGTGGCATAGGCAGAGTACCTGCTATCGAAATTATGGTTGTTACTCCCGGTATAAGAAATTTAATAAGAGAAGGGAAAACTCATCAAATATATAATGCCATACAGACCGGGGCAAAATATCGAATGCAGACTATGGAACAGTCTCTGCTGGAGCTTTATAAGACCCAGCAGATAAATTACGAAGAAGCTATGAACAGAACTACTCATCGTGAGGAATTAAGGAGATTGATTGACGCTCTTTAATCTGTTACATTATTTTTGCGCGGGGATAGATTTATATATATAAAAAAAACTGTAAAGGAGGTGTAGAACTGACTTTCATACTGTAAAGGTGCTGTAATTTTATATAAAGAGATTAAATATATGGCATTTTCTGAGTATTTGAGAGCAGTTATATATCAATGTGGTGGATATTATTAATTTTAGGTTTCATTATAGTTGGTCAGTACACTGAAGTTTAAAAGGGGGTGAAATTATGCCAACGTTTCTCTATGAGGCTATTGATTCTGAGGGAAAAATGGTAAAAGGCACTATTGATGCAGAGAATCAGCGTGTTGTTATTAACAAGTTAAGAGAGATGCGTTATACTGTAAAAAGTATAACAGAACGTTCCTCAAGCAATGTTCAAACTGATTTACTTGCTTATGTTGATAGATTCAGGAGAGTAAATCAGCAGTCCCTCACAATTTTTAGCCGCCAATTTGCAACTATGATTAATGCCGGTCTTGCTATGGTCAGATGTCTTGATATTCTGTCTCAGCAGACTGAAGATAAAAAGTTGCAGGAAGTTCTCATAGCAGTGAGAAAAGATGTAGAAGGCGGTTCTACTTTATCCAATGCACTTGGCAAATACCCTCATGTTTTTTCTACTCTCTATATAAGTATGGTAAAAGCAGGTGAAATGGGTGGTGTACTGGATACTGTTCTGAACAGACTTGCCAATTTCCTTGAAGCTGATTTAAAACTGGCTAAAAAAGTTAAATCAGCAATGACTTACCCGGTTGTAATTTTGATTATGGCTCTGGCTATAGTATTTTTCCTGGTTACTTATATATTACCGACCTTTGTAGACCTGTTTGAAGGTATGGATCTGGCCTTACCTCTTCCCACTAAAATATTAATAGGTGTTACAAAAGGAGCAAGAAATCCTCTCGTTATGGGGCCTGTTATTTTACTGGTAATAGTCCTGGTAGTTGTATTCAATCAATATGTTAAAACTCAGGCAGGTAGAATGCAGTACGACATGTTTAAGCTTCGTGTACCTATTTTTGGTATGTTGAATAAAAAGGTTGCTATTTCAAGGTTCTGTCGTACTCTCGGTACATTACTCAGCAGCGGTGTACCTATTATGCAATCATTGGAAATTGTAGGAAAGGCCTCAGGTAATGAAATTATAGCTCAAACAGTAATAAAAGTAAGAGAAAGTATACGTGAAGGTGAAAGTATAGCAGGTCCTCTTGGTATGAGCGGTTTATTCCCTCCTATGGTTACACAGATGGTAGCAGTAGGAGAAGAAACAGGTAATTTAGATGCTATGCTTTCGAAGGTTTCAGATTTTTATGATACAGAAGTAGAGTTTATGCTGGAATCACTTACGTCTATGTTAGAACCTATTATGATAGTCGGTATGGGTGGTATAGTAGGTTTTATTGTAATTTCAGTATTCATGCCTATGTATCAGCTCATTGGAACTATTAAATAAATTTATTTCTTATGTATAAAATTCTTTGATGTAATGTCAGAGTAAACAGCGGGGCTAGAAGTGCCCTATTTTTTTGTTCAAAATAAGCATCAAATCAGTGAGCAGTGAGTGGTGAGTGACATCTTCACTCACCACTTGCCATTCACTGCTCACTATAGATTTATATGTGAGAATCGTCACGCGTCACGGGTCACGAAATTATAAAAACTAACAATAATTTATGCGGGAGAACTATGACACCTGAAAATTTTCCTTCAAATAAGAAATATGATGATGGACATGATGTTTCTGCCGGTGATATCCATGATGGATCTATTGATGAAAAAAATGATGCCCATGAAGAATTTACCGATGAAGAAAATGATGATTTTCCCGGTGAAGAGAATGATAATTTTGCCTGTGAAAATTTTGTCGGTGAAAATTTTACCAATGAATATATGAATGCTGAACTTTTAAAAAAATATGGGCAGACGAAAAATATAGAACTCCGTCACCAGATAGTATTGAATAATTTCAGTCTTGTAAGATATATTGCTAAAAATTATCAGGATAGCGGAGAAACTATAGATGATTTAATTCAGGTAGGTTATATAGGTCTCATTAAAGCCGTTGACGGATATGATAGTGAAAAAAATGTAAAGTTCAGTACCTATGCTACTCATAAGATTCGTGGTGAAATAAGACATTATTTGAGGGATAAAAGCAGTATTATAAAAAGACCAAGATGGATTCAGAGTATATATGTACAGATAATAAAAGCAATAGAAGAATTGACCAGAGAACAGGGACGCCCTCCTACACTTTCTGAAATAGCCGGTTTCTGTAATATAAAAGAGGAAGGTATAACTGAAATATTAAAGGCAGTAGATAATTTTAAAATAACTTCTCTCGATGGAACAAAATCAGATAGAGAAACTGAAAATTTCAATTTTCCTCTTATTGACCGCATAAAAAGTCAACGTTATATTACGTTCAAATTACCGGTGGAAGATAGAATTGCTATCATACAGGCAATAGAACAATTAAAAATACTGGAAAAAGATGTTATATTTCTTTTCTTTTATAAGGATCTGACACAGATAGAAATTGCAAAAAAGCTGGGTGTTTCTCAGAAACATGTCTCAAGATTAATAAAAAAATCCCTTGATAAGTTAAAAGATATTTTGAGTAAAGATAAATTTTTCTGATTTTTATAATGTTTTAAGCCATTTTATTAAGGAGATTTTTTTTATTTTAAATTTTTTTTAAATTTCATGTCTAGAATTTTTTTTTAATGGGTATATTGTATATAGTAGATTAAAAAATTAAAAAATCGAAATTTAAAATCCTATTTATGAAAGGAGGTGAAATTGTGAAAAACAAAAAAGGTTTTACATTGATTGAGCTCATGATCGTTATTGCTATTATTGCCATTCTGGCAGCTATTTTAGTGCCTAACTTTTTGAAAGCTCGTGCTCAGGGTCAGTTAGCAGCCTGTGAATCTAACATTAAGAACCTTGCTACAGCTCTTGAAATGTACGCTACTGATAATACCGGAACCTATCCTGCTTCATTAGGTGTCCTGACGAGTTCTACCAGTGGCGGTGGTTACATGAAGACTATACCTATATGTCCGTCTTTCCGTGCAACAAGTTCTTATGCATATTCTGCTGTTTCAGTGCCGGATAACTTTACAATGTATTGTAGTGGAGCAAATGCACACGCATCTGCAGGTACAACTACCGGTTATCCTCAGTATGCACCAGGTCAGGGTCTTATAGTTAAATAATTACAGATCCAATCTGCGTATGAAAGAGAGAAGTTTATCTTCTCTCTTTTATTTTTTTGTACAGATAAATAGTGAAGGATAAAGAGTGTTTTTATAGAAATTATAATATACTTTGAACTCAGGAGGGTGATTTTAATTTTATTTAATGTACTATGTATGTTTGTATATGGTTCTCTTGTAGGCAGTTTTCTGAATGTCTGTATATTCAGACTTCCTAAATATCAACCTCTTGCTGTAGAACGTTCCCACTGTCCCCATTGTAATGTTTTAATAAATGCATGGGATAATATTCCTTTTATAAGTTTTATTTTACTTGGCGGAAAATGCAGAAATTGCCAAAAACCTATATCGCCTCAATATTTTTTAGTTGAATTTCTTACTGCTCTTATGTTTGTTGCTTTTTATCTCAAATTTGGAATTACACTGCTTTCATTAAAGTATCTTGTTTTTGGTTCTCTTATGGTAATAATATTCTTTATAGATTTAAAATATCAACTTATTTTTGACAGATTAACCTTTTCCGGTGTAATAGCCGGGCTGGCTTTCAGTTTATTTCTTCACCCTCCCGATGTAAAGGATGCTCTTCTCGGAATTGTAAGTGGCTATCTTTTTTTTGTATTTATATTCTGGTTTGGAATTATACTTTTATTTTTTTCTGATTTTGTAAAAGAAGTGAAATTATTTATAAAAAATTTATTTACAATACCTTCTCTTCCTGACCGAATATGTATTTACCTTTATATAAAATCTTTTTTTCTATGGATTGTTAAAAACTGGGATGCTATTGGTATTCCGTTTTTTTTAACTTTTATAATAGGCTTTTCTGTAGCTATAATAAAACTGATTAATTATGGAGAAGAAGGACTTTCTGATGGATTTGCCAGCATTTGTTTTCTTATATTTTTTTTAATTCTTCTTTTTTCTTTTCTTATACATATTATTAAAGATATATATAGAGAAGAAATATATGCGGAATATTTAAGATTATCTCATCAGAAGGAGCCAATGTTTTTTTGTGCCGTATCAGGGTTACTTTCTTTTGTAAGTGCATCCATATTCAGAGAAGAAGATGAAGAATTACCACCTATAGGAGGTGGAGATGCAAAATTCGGTGCTCTTATAGGTGCTTTTATCGGATGGCAGAACGGGCTAATATCTTTTTTTCTATCCATAGTCATAGGTGCACTCATAGGTATCTGTGTTGTACCTGTTCGTATTATTCAGCGTAAATACAGGTTTGGTCGTACAGCCATACCTTTTGGACCTGCAATGATTTTAGGTGTCTTTATCGTCATTTTTTATCATGATGAATTATTTATATTATATAATAGATTTATTGACTGGTATTTTTCTTATTTACTTGATATATAACTATTATATTGCTCTATAATAAATAATTATTTTTGCATTTAGAAGGAATTTTTTTATTTATCTAGAAAGATATTAAAAACTTTTTATGTGATTTGTACGGGGTGATGAGGGGAAATGTTGTCGTTGGAAATTATAAATTTTTATAAAAATGTGATTATTTACGAGGGGAGGTGAATAAATGGCATTTTTAAGGGGTCTGTTCGGGCTTTCTAAAGTTGGAGCTGTTGGTGTAGATATTGGCAGCAGTAATGTTAAAGTAATGTATATTGAAGATACAAAAAAAGGGCCTCAGGTGGTTCGAGTAGGACTTGCAGATACTCCCAAGGGAACTGTAAAAGACGGGAAAATTGTTGATCCTGAAGCACTGGGTGAAACTATACGTCAGGTTTTTGAGTCCAGGGAGATACCTGCCAAAAAGGTAGTCAGTGCTGTGGCAGGTCAATCTGTAGTAGTCAGACCGATTCGTTTACCTCAGATGGCAGAAAAAGATCTGAATGAAGCGATAAAATTTGAGGCAGAACGTTACCTCCCTTATTCAGCCAGTGACGCCCAGATTGCTTGTCAGATTATTACCAAAGCCATTGAAGGTGATGAGAAGCATATGGAAGTGCTTCTGGTTTCAGCTCAGAAAGAAATGGTACAGAATATAGTTGAAACTATAGAATGGGCGGGGTATGAGCCAGAGGCTATCGACCTGGAACCTTTTGCTATTTTACGTGCTCTGCAGGTTAGCATCAACAAAGAGCAGTTTAATCAGACTATTGCTCTTATTGATCTGGGAGCCAGTTCCAGCAGTATTAATATTGTTAAAAATGGAATTCTCCGTCATAACAGAACTATTACTGTAGCAGGCAATAATTTTACCAAGGCTATTGGCCAGGCATTGAATTTAACTTTCGATGAAGCTGAAAAGCTCAAGAAAGAAAAAGGAATTATAAGAGTTGATAAAGAAGCTGCGCCAATTGCCCCGGCTGCTATGCGTATATTTAATGTTATTACACCTGTGCTTACAGAATTAGTGACAGAGATTCAGAGATCTTTTGATTATTATCGTTCCAGATACAGGGGAGAAATGGTGGATCTTATTATTATCAGTGGCGGTACATCATGTTTTATTAATATTGAGAAATATCTGGAAGCTGAACTGGGTATAAAAGTCCAGCAGGCCAACCCTTTAATAAGTATGTCTTATCAGAAGGATATAGGTTTTTCAGAGGATAGACTCAAGAGTCTGGCCCCTGAACTTATGGTTTCCGTAGGCCTGGCAATGAGACAAATTATGATTGCCAATCCCGGTAAATATCAAATGGTTAGTTTTGAGGTTTAATTTTAGGAGGTGAAGGAATTGACCGTTAAGGTAGATTTGTTGCCATCTGAGCGTAAAAGACCAAAATTAATAGATGGGGTAACAATATTTCTTATCTTTGTATTGCTGGCTGTAGGAGGAGGGCTTTTTTACTATAAGGTAACTCTTGATAATCAGATTGCTGAAAAGAAAGCCAAGATAGAAGAGTTACAGAAAGAAATTGAACAGTTAGCTCCTCTTAAGCTAAAGATTGATCAGTATAAACAACTGACTCAAAGTATTAAACAACAGGTTGAACTCTTAAAATCTTTAAGAGATGATCCAAAAAATTACAGCACTCTTCTCGGAGAGATTACAAAGATTATACCAAAGAATGTATGGATTGAAAGTCTGGAAATTCAGCCAGGAGGTAAAAATGTAAAATTTGGGTGTAAGGCTGTGGCAGGTAATAAAGATGGTCTTGCTATAGTTGCTTTATTCATGAGAAATATTATCGACTCTCCTACTTTTGATAATCCTGTCGTAAGTTCTATAGGCAGGAGTGAAGATGGTAGGGGATTTATTCTTTATAATTTCAGTATGTCAGCTAATTACGTGATTGTGGGAGGGGGTGGAACAAAATGACCGCCGGGATGAAGATTGCGGTTTTTTTCTGTTTAGTAATTTTAATAGGTATAGGTTTTTATTTGTTTGTTTATCAACCAAAACAACAGGAACTTGACGCACTGGAAAAAGGTCCTGGAGGTATAGTTGAACTTACAAATCAGAGAGATGCAGATAAAGCTTATGTTCAGAATATGGATCAATATGAGAAACAACTTCAGGATGCCCAGAAAGAACTTGCAAATCTCCAGGTAGATGTTGAGGGTGGGGAAGATTTTATTCCCAGTTACCTTGAATCAATAGAGAGACTTGTAGCAGAAGTAAGAGGAAATTTGCAGGATTGGGATTTTGTTATTCTCTCTATCACTCCGGGGAGTGCTACTGCCGGTCAGGCCGGTGAGGGCGGAGGCAGTGTTTATAATACCTACCTTATGCAGATGAATGTAGAAGGTCAGTATGATACATTGAGAACTTTTTTGAATACATTATCTGATAAGTCAAGGTTTAATAAGCTGGTTGTTGTTAATAGTATAAGTTTGGGGCCCAAGAAGAGTAAAGGTGGGTACCAGACTTTGAATATTACAATACCATTAATGGCCTATCAGTTTACTAAAGGAGGTGTACAACAATAGCTATGAAAAGATTTATAGGGGTGGTTTCTCTTTTAGTAGTAGTTTTTCTTGTAGCAATGACATTACAGTTCGTCTTTGCCCAGGAAGAAGGTAAACCCCCTTCGAAGGAGATTGAGATTAAACCGGGAGAAGCGACTCCTGCACCAAAGCCTACACAGGCAGGTGAATATCAACCTAATGCGGAATCCGGACAGCCGAGGCCTTTTGAAAATTTAATAGAAGGCGGTGGAGCACCACCATCTAATATACAGCAACCAACCGCTCCAGCAACTCTTCCTCCGAAGAGTTCAGCTACGCCTGCTTCCGGAAAAAGTGGACAGGCTACACCACCGCCTGTGGCAACAGCAACTCCGGCTACAGCAGAAGGAGTTCCGCAAACTGTACCACAGAAACCTGCCAAGATAGATAATTCTGTAATAAGGGGTTTATTCACGTATAAAGGCTGGTTATGGAATGGTTCCGAATATGTTGGAATTGTAAGTTCCAACACTAAAGGATATACTGTTAAGGCAGGTATGGAGTTACAGGATGGATACAGGGTGTTACAGGTAACAGAAAAGGAAGTTATTCTGGTTAAAGAAGGACAAAAAGGTACATTACCATTACAACAGGAGGTGCAAAAATAGTTTATGTGCAAAACATTAAAAACTAGTGTGATGACTAGTTTGCTTGTGTGTCTTATTTTAGTTATATCTTCATCAGTTTTTGCAGGCGAAAGTCCGCACATTAATAAAATTGAAGTTCAAGAATATCCGGGCCAGCTTCAGGTTAATATTTATGCTACTGGCCAGGTACAATATAAGGTTGTAGAGCAGAAAAAACCAGATAATTCTATTATTATAGATATTTTCCCTGCTCTATTTTCAAAAACAGTTAAAACTACTCCCGTAAATATTGCTTCTATCAAACAGATAAGAACCGGTCAGTTCTCTATCCATGATGGCAGTGGTGATCCTGATATTGTAAGAGTAGTTATAGATCTGTCAAAACCTTCCGAATTCCAGGCTGCTCTTTCAAACAACGGCAAAATTGTTGCTGTTGCAATAGATGCTCCTGGCGTTAAAGGTCCTGATGTATTTGCCCAGGCTCAGAGCAGACCGAGAACAGTTGTTAAAGAGCCAGACCCGCAGCTTGTTTCCTGCGATCTTAAGAGCGCAGATCTTGCTGATGTACTTAAACTTTTCTCAGATCAGACAAAAGAAAATATCGTTCTTGGCCCTGGTGTCAGCGCCAGCGGTATAACTTTACGTCTTGAAAAGGTTCCTCTTGAAAAAGCTCTGAACCTTGTTTTAAGACTTCATGATCTTGATTACAGAAGGATTGGAAATGTTATAGTAATAGACAGTCCCGAACATCTTGCTACAGTATTCCCGGCACCTCAGCCTCCGGAAAAGATACCTGAAGAGATTACAACTCAGGTTATCAATTTAGAGTATGCAGATGCTTCTTCTGTAGCAAATACAATCAATGCAACATTCCAGAATGCAGCCTCTGCCGATACAAGAATTCAGGCTGTTATAGTAAAGGGTACTCCCGATCAGATTAGAGACATAAGAGCTTTAATCGCAAATCTGGATGTCCCTGGCCCACCGCCACCGCCACCGCCGCCGGCACCACCGCCGCCGGTAACTCAGGTGTTCAAGGTAAAATATGCCAGGGCATCTGAAGTGGCATCCCAGATGGGAGGACTTGTACCACAGGGCAGTATTATTGTAGATAATAGATTAAATTCCCTTATAGTTACCGGTTCCGAAGGAACCCTCACCACTGTAAAGGATTTCCTTGCCAGTGTTGATGTAGCACAGCCACAGGTTTCTATGGAATTGAAAGTACTTGAACTTGCATCTTCAACTTCAAGAAATCTCGGTATTAACTGGGGTTCTTCATTACAGGCAACATGGTCTGAAAGAGTTCATACTGGTGGTACCGGTGCAAATCCTGTAGATGAAGGTACCGCCACGTTGCCAATGGGTGATATAGGTATTCATACATTTACAAGGACAGCTTTCTCATTACAGTCAACAATAAACTTCCTTCTTTCATCATCGGAAGCAAAGCTTCTTGCAAACCCGAGAATAACAACCATGGATGGACTGAAAGCCAATATCCATTTAGGTGATCGTATTCCTCTGGTTTACTATGATCCGAGAGCAGGACTTTATCAGGCTACCTATATAGACGTAGGTGTTGTTCTGAGTGTAACTCCTATTGTCAATGGTGACGGATATATTACTACAGAGATAACACCTGAAGTAAGTTCAGTAACCAGCTTTATCCAGAACTTCCCGCAGGTTGCTACAAGATCTGCATCTACCACTGTAAGGGTAAAAGACGGAGATACCATTATAGTCGGTGGATTACTCAGAGACGATGAAAGAGTCGACATAAGTAAGATACCTATCCTGGGTGATATACCTATTTTAGGTGCTTTATTTAGAAATAAGAGTGCTGCTATGCAGTCTACGGAAGTTGTCTTTATGATAACACCGAAGGTCTTAAAGTACTAGTTACTCTTTTATTCAAAGAGGGAAGTAGAATTTCTACTTTCCTCTTTTTTTTGTTAGCTATCAACAGTCAGCTATCAGGTAATACCATTTCGCTATAAAGCGTACATTATAAATTCCATTGTTTTGCCTGACTGGTATTATAATCTCGACTTTGTCATATTTAACAAAAAACACCTGGCTTTTATCAATTAGCTATTGGTTTTTAGTTAATAATTAAGGCTAATAGCTAATAGCTAAAGGCTAAGAACTAATAACTTTTTTATCAAATCAATTAAAGTGACAATGTCAGCACACCTTCTGACTATAAAAGTTGACTGCTGACTCCTGATAGCTGAAAGCTTATCCGTACTGGACATGCTCTCTTTCTTGTGATATAATATTCCAAGTAGTAGGTTCTGTAGATGGCAGAATATATGTAGTTTAAACCTTTTTTCCTGAAGGTGGGAAAAAGCTTATGTACAGTATATTATTCAAAGCTAATAAGCTTTCTTTTGTATTTATTAAAGAAGATTTCTTCTTTAAATATACTTAAGTTAAGCTTATTTACTTTTAAGAAGGATTTTAGATATACATAGAGAATTAATTATTTACCATTATGTATATCATCAGTAATGAAGAAAGGTTTCATCCTTAAGTAATTTCCTCCCATAGTATATTATATTATAAGGAGGTGATGGCAACCCGGTTCCTGAGTAAACAAGGAGGTGCATGGAATGTCAAAAAACAGTAATGCGAGTTTTAAGGTAGCTCAGACATTTGCCAAGCAGGGAGATATTGATCAGGCTATAACAGAATATGAAAAATTGATACAGGTTGAGCCTCAAAACCTTCAGATCTGTTATGAACTGGTCGATCTCTATGCCAGACGTGGATTAATCTCTAAAGTAACAGATCAGTATCTTAAAATAGCTGATATATACCTTGGAGATACATCTTTAGACCAGGGCATAGACATATGTTATAAAATAATAAGGCTTGACCCTGAAAGTATTAAAGCACGTGAGAAATTAATTGAAATTTATAATCATATGGATAACAAAGATGACGTAAGAGAGCAATGTTTTGCTCTTTCTCGTATCTGCAGTATGCAGGGCCAGTCGGAAAAAGCTCTTGAATTTTTACAAAAAGGTATTGAAGTAGATCCTGATAACCTGGATGCCAGACTCGAACTCGCTATTATGAATGTTAAACAGGGACATATAAAAGAGGGAATAGCCCAGTATAAAGAAGTAGCCATGGCTTTCTGGGAAAAAGGTGAACTTCTCAAAGCCTCCGAAACGTATAAGAGAGTAACAGTACTTCAACCTGATGATACGGAAACCCATCTTAATCTCGGTACTCTTTACAGAGAACTCGGTCAGCTGGAAGATGCTAAAAATGCATTTCGTTTTATCCTGAGATATGATCTTACACATATTAAAGCTCTGACTGAACTGGGGCTTGTATGCCAGGAAAAAGGTGAAATAGATTCTGCAATACTGGCATTCAGAAAAATAGTAGATATAAACCCTCTGAAGACTGAAGCCCGGGAAAAACTGGGTGAATTATATTTAATAAGAGGACAGGTTCAGGAAGCAGTAAAGGAATACTTTGCAGCTGCTGAAGATTATCTGAAACAGGAAATGAAACCCAATGCCATTCAGATGTGTGAAATAGTACTGGACCTTGATTGCAAACATGCCAAAGCCCTTCGCATGATAAAAGAACTGGGATATTCCAGTCCTCCTCCTGTTGTAGAAAGAGAAACTCCTGTACAGCCTCCTATGGCAGGAATGAGAGATGGAGCATTGCCGGCGGCCAGAGGTCTCAGAAGGCCCATGTCAGGAATTATGAATATACCGCGCGGAGATGGCTCACCTATGACAAAACCACTTGGCCCCAAAAGAGGTGGCCCCGCCCCTGTTCCGGCAAGAATGCCTCAAATACAGGCCCAGCAGGGTACTGCAAAGCTGTCTTTAAGTAATACCATGCTTCCGGGGCCGGGGATGCATCCTGTAAGATCTACAAAACCTTTAACACCATATAAAACTATGCTGAATGAAGAAGATGCGCAGAAAATGCGCCCGAATATAAAAGAAGAGATGATGCAATTTCCTGATGATTTTCCTCAATCTGAGCCTCCGGTTATGCATCAGGAGGAATTAGTTCCTGCTTCTGTGGAAGAAGAAAGAAAAGCTCCTTTGATAAGTTTTCCAGAAAGAGATGAAGAAGTAAAAAAACCATCTCTAATGGCTCCTCTTGAGGAAATCAGACCTGACCAGATGTTAAAGCCAAGAATTATACCCAAAAGGGGTGACTTCAGTGCTCCTACTGCCAGGTCCTTGATAAGTACCAAGACGGGAAGCGGAAGACTTGTAGAGTCACCCTCTGAAGAAACTGCCAGAATGCAGCCAGTAGAAGCACTGGCAAAACCGCCCACTCGTGAGGAACAGAAGTCATTCCCCGATAGTGGTTTTAGCAGACAAAAAGAACCTGAACAGAGTTCTAATATCTCTGCAGGCATTTCCATAGGTGAGATAGTGGATGATAGAGAAACAGCTTTACTTGCTTTTGACCCTGATGGAGAAGGGATTACTCTTACTTTTGAAGAAGAAGAAACTGAAGAGAAATCTTCTACGGAACAGGCAGAAGAAATCAGGGTGGAAATTGCTCCTGCCATAGAGGAACCTCCTGTTGCAGACATATCCAGACATGAAGAAGTCAGATCTGTTTCCGATATAGCTGTAGTTGATTTCAGGCCTGTAGAAGATGAAGAGGAAGAAAAAGAGGACGTACACGGAGATCTACATGAACCGACTGATGCAATGGTAGTTGATTTCAGACCTGAAGAGATTGTTTCTGATAATGAAGAGCAGAAAAAAGTGTCAGATGAAAAAACTGTTTCGGAAAATGTGCCGGTGTCAAAGAGAACACCTGCTCCTGGGAGCTTAAGTGCACAGATAGATCAATGGCGTGCAGAGGCCAGAGCCGGCGATATAATTGCCAGAAATAATCTTGTATCTATGTTAATAGATTTTGGCTTACTTGAAGAAGCTATTAAAGAATATGAAGAAATTTGTAATCAGGAAACAGACAGGATAAATATATACCATCAGATGATTGAATTATATAATTTAACAGGAAATGAAGAAGGTCTCAGAGGGAAATACCTGGAACTCGGTCAACTGTATAAAGAGAGTAATATTTATGACAGTGCTCTTGATATATATCAGAGACTTATTGCTTTAGATAGTGACGATGTCATTGCCAGGGAGAATATGGCAGAGATTTTACTTACTCAGGATAAAAAGAGGGAATCCATATATCAATATATTGCAGTGGCAAATATATACAGTTCAAAGGGACAGATTAAAGAAGTAGTTGATATATATCAGAAAATGCTGAAAATAGAACCGGAAGGTTTATTGACCCATACAAAACTTGCAGATACTTATGCACAGCTTGGTGTGAATGATAAAGCCATACAGGAGTATCTGCTTATTGCCGAAATGTATCTTGATAAGAAATTATATAATAATGCAATAGAAAGTTATG
>CALARM010000731.1 GCA_937888925.1 uncultured Synergistia bacterium
ATTTTTTAATTCCAGAGGAGGGAGATCAAAATTTACTTCACACATATTTCCTTCCGTAACAGAAATAGTTCCGAATTCATTATAGAACATGGCTTCTCCTTTAATTACAGTAAGAGCAGAAGAAAATCCTTTACCTTCTTCACCTGTTACCTCAAGGAGAAACTCGGCTTCTCCTGTAGAGACACCGGCAGTATCTGTTTTCAACTCTCCTATCTTACATATACCTTCATTTACTATACTGCACAGAACTTTCCCTTTTACCAGAAATACCTTCAATGCATTTTCCGCCCCATCTTTAATAAATTCCACATGGCTGAATGGAGCAACTTTAATAACACTCTTATTATTGAAGATTATTTCAACCATGCCTTCCATAGTTTCAATAGAATTTTCCGGAGAAAGGGTCATACCTTTTTCTATCTTACTTTTATATGGCAGTAATTCTGCGAAGCCTGTCACTTTTCTGATTATTAAATTAAATTTAATTATCCTTTCTACTAAAGGAGGAAAAACATGTCTGTATAAAAGAACTACTTCATCACCGACCTTAATTTTATCTCCGTCCATAAGCGGCCTTGAAGATATGACCTGTACACCGTTAAGAAAGGTTTTATTTTCTTTTTTCTCATTCAAAAGGTAAAATTTATTTTGTTTCTTTTCCAGTCTTGCATGGAGGCGTGAAATGCTCTTATCCTGTGTAGAAAGTTCTATTTCTTTGACATCTATAGTTTTTTTTGATTTCCTTCCTATAAGATTAATCTTCTTATTCAGATGAAAGACCTTACCTTTATCAAATCCTTCTATAACCTGCAAAGAAGGGCTTTTAATCAAATCAGGATTACCATAGAAATTATATTCCATAAGAGTATTTCCTATTTTTATCATGTCTCCCGGCTCAAGACCTTTTTTTACTACAGACATATCATTTACGATTAAATTTTCCGTTTCATTTTCAAGGTTTATACAGAGCCACCCTTCTTCACAGGCAAGACTTGCGGCATAATCTGACAGAGAAGAGTCAGAAAGTTCTATATCCTTTCTTTCAGAGCCTTTCCTTCCTATAACAATTTTATTTTCCACTATATCGTTTATAACAAATTCATTTCCCATGTCAGGTCCGTCTGTAACATTAAAAGAATGAGCAGCTTTATGTCTTTTTATTACTGTTTTTTCGTCTTCATCATCTTCATCATCTTCATTATCTTCTTCAGATTCTTCACTGTAATTTTCCTCTGATGGAGAAATTTCTTCTCTTTTATCTTTCTCATCTTCTATAATATCTGTTCCATCATACTTATCATCTTCTTCCCCGGAGTCAGATGAAGTTTTCCTGTATTTATTTATAAACATCATCCTTACTTTACCTATTTGAATAATGTCCCCTTCCTGGAGGAGTCGAAAATTTTCGCTCGAAGTCTCTATTTTATTTACAATAGTAGGTGTTACAGCAGATTTACTGTGAAGTATGGCAAAGGTTTTATCTTTTCCTATCCATTTAAGTGTGGCCTGATCAACGGATACAGAAGAAGAATCAAGCAAAATCCATCCTTTTCTTTCCTGTGCCGTAAGTTTTCCTATGGATATGAGAAATCTATCCAGTTCAATCTCTTTTCCTTCTTCAAGGCCTGATATAATTTTAAGCACATATCCAGTTTTGTATTTCGTTATATCTATTTCCTCTTCATAATCTTCTTCTTCTGAGAGAGAAAGTTCTTCTTTTTCCGGCTCAGGAAAAGGATGTATTTCTTCTTTATAACGGACTGTTTTATAATTCATCGTAACAGGTTGCATCTCTTCTTTATAATTAGCTGTTTTATAATCCAGAGGCTTCTTTTTTCTATAAATCATAGAGTTATGTCCTATAATAATCTCACTGCCTTCTTTCAGGCACGCAGGTTTCCCTATTACTGTTCCGTCTACAATAGTCGGATTTTTTGTACCTGCTACAAAATCAATTATATGAATCTGTCTGTCATTATCCCATGAAAGTCTTGCCTGCAATGTTGCAATTGTATCCTGACTGTCTTTTATAAGTACAGAGTCTATTCTTTTATCTTCCGGTAATTCTCTTCCAATCTCAACAGGGTCATAGCCCAGTTGAATAATCTTACCTTTTTCCTCTCCTTCTATTATAACAAGTTCATATATTACATCCTCTTTTTGCTGCACTTTTTCTTTTTCATGTTCCGCACCTGTCAGGACAGAAAATATTTTTGAAAAAAAGCCATCACCTGCCGGCATTTATTTCACCTCTTCAGATATTAAGAAACAAGTAATAAATCATTATAGAAATTCAATATACAATAAAAAAATCCTCTTTTGGAAGAGTGAAAAGTGAAGGGTGAAGGGTGCGCAGGGGCGAACAGTGTTCGCCAGGTAACGGTAAATACGCATCACACATTACGCATCACGAATAAAATCACTCATTTTTTTCCTGCAATATCTTTAAAATATCATTTTTCTTACTCAGCACCTGAGCATTTTCTCCGTTTATTTTCAGGGATCTGTTATAATACTGAAGGGCTTCTTCATATTTTTCCTGTTTATATAATACATCTCCTGCAGTGTAAAGTAATTCGCTATCATCAGGTTTTATGGTGAGGGCTTTATTTAAATATTCTAAAGCTTCTTCATATCTGTTTTCTTCACTGAGAATAAATCCTTTATTTCCCAGGGCATTTATATCAGAAGGCTCGATAGATAAAATCCTGTCGAAATATTTAAGGGCTTCTTTATAACGTCCCTGAATCAACAAAAGAACTGCTTTACTCCTTAAAGCATCTATATCGTTATCGGAAAAAATTTCCACCATCGTGTCATAACATTTCATAGCTTCATCATATCTGTAAAGTCCTTCAAGACATGCACCTCTGCCTGTAAGAGCAGTCCTGTTTTCAGGACTGAGTTTCAGGACTTTATCGAAACACAGGAGAGATTCTTCAAATTTCTTTTCTTCTCCTAAAATTGTACCTTTCATATTCCATGCATCAATATCTTTCTCATCAAACTGCAGAGTTTTATTGAAATATTTCAGTGCATCCTGATAATCTTTTTTTTCATATAAGATCTTACCTTTATTATAATAAGCAGAAGAAAATACAGGATCAAGTTCTATTACCCTGTCGAAACATGCTATTGCATCATCATATTTTTTTATAAGCATCAAACATAATCCTTTATCATACATGCTTTCAACATATTTATTATCAACAGAAAGAGAAGTGTCATAACATTTAATTGCTTCATCATATTTTTTCAGCATCTGAAGGCAATCTCCCCTGCCATGCCATGCACTGGCAAAACTCTGATCTATATTCAATGCTTCATCATAACATGCTATTGCTTTTTCATAATCTCCATCGCTGTAAAGTCTTAATGCTTTACTGTATAATCTTTCGGATTTTATAAGGGAATTATAGTAATTTACCACTCCTATTATTACAGTAATGATTATAACTATAATTACCGGTACAATAATTTTATATCCCGGAAATTTTCCTGTTTTTAATTTTTTTTCTACCTTTTTCTCCTCTGTCCCTGTTTTATATTTCCTATCTTTTTGTTTCAATTTATGCTGGAGAATGTTTAATTTTTCAAGCAATTCATCTCTTACCTCACAGGGTATTGTAACATTTAAGGCTTTATTATATATTTCTATGGCCTTATCGTATAATCCCATTTTTTCACAGCATCTTCCCCCTGCCAGCAGTGTTTCGTAATTTTCTCCCTGTAATTCAAAAACTCTCATATATTCAAAATTTGCATTGAAGAAATCACCTTTTTCTTCATAATCTCTGGCCCTGCCAACATGCTCTTTCGCTGTGATTCTGTTCTGAAGCTTCAGAAGTTCATCTTTCATTTCTCCTATTGAGTGATATCTCTCAGAAGGCTTTATCTGCAAAGCTTTTGTAAGAATCTTACTTAAAAGAGGAGACACGGAAGGATTAAATTGTTCAACGGGAGGGAATTCAGGCCCTGCATCTTTCGGATGTTTTCTGCTCAAAATATGATAAATTGTAGCACCGAAAGCGTATATATCACTTCTTAATTCTGCTTTCCCCATAAGCTGTTCAGGAGGTGCATATCCTTCTGTAAGAATAGCAAATTTTGTAGTATGTCCCTTTGGTCCTTCAAAAACCTTTGCTATTCCAAAATCAACCAGTCTCACATCATCATCTGCGGTAATAATAATATTATCAGGTTTTAAATCTCTGAATATTATCGGCGTGGGACGATTATGAAGATATGACATAACATCACATATCGTGAGAGCCCATTTTACAACTCTTTCTTCTGTAAAATGTTCACCTTTTTTCAAATTTCTTATAAGTTTTCTGATAGTTTCTCCCTGAACATAATCCATGACAAGATATAATCGATGATGTTCCACAAAAAAATCTGATATTCTCGGGATATTAGGAGAGTCCAGAGTAGAAAGCATTTCTGCTTCTATTCTGAAGCTTCTTTCTATCACATCGGAATCTCCCTCTTCTCCATGCATTTCTTTAAGGGCCCAGCATTTGCCGGGAAGGCTCAAATCACGTACCATATATACAACACCAAAACCTCCTGCAGCAATACCTTTTACTACAAGATACCTGTTATTCAGCACTTTACCCAGTGAAGGATAAGATATTATTATTTTTAAAGTTTTTTCATCTTTATATTCTAAAAGTAAATAGTTATTCCCGTTATCAGTAAGAAAATCGAGTATAAGAGGAGATTTCGGTTTTTTATCCAGTTTAAATGCTTCTTTACCTATGACGGTAAATTCCTTTACTGCTGTTTCATAGAGATTACCTGCAACATCAGTAAGAACTTTTCTGAGAGCAAATTTCTTATGGCTTTCCAGTTCTTCTACGACATAAATCTGTTCATTCTCATAGACTTCTATAATTTTATATTTATCGAGTATAGTATTACTCATGTCACTCTTCACTACCATTTTCTTAATAATAAATATATGTATTAAATATATTCCATATCAAAATTTAAATAACCTTCAAGTTATTTAGATAAACTGCTTCTACATAATTTT
>CALARM010000732.1 GCA_937888925.1 uncultured Synergistia bacterium
TTCGGAAGAGCCTGGCAGTGGAAAGGTATGGAGCGACTTTTCGGATAGGCTCTAAGTTATCAAACATACTATAACATGAATAGTTTTTATAAAAATGGGAGGTTTAATTATGAATAATGAAATAAGACCTGATACAGGCAGCAATAAAATTTATCATGCCCACAGAGGGAGAGCAAAAGAAATAAGCAAAGAAATTCCACAGCCTGTGCCGCCTCCCCCCCCGAAGCCACCGGCGCCGAAATTAGCATCAGATTCTGCTGAACAGTCAGGCGATCCTGTAACAGAAGAAGCAGTGGAAAATATTTTAGAAGACTGTCAGGAAGGAGCAATCGCTTCAGACAGTATTACCGTTATGAACGATAATAATGCTTTGAAAAATTTTGCCAGAAAATCTTTATCCCATAACATATATACAGATGTTTATAAAGAAAAATCCTTATCTAAAAGATCCGGCATATCTCAACAGGAAGAAGAAAAATACAGAAAATTTGGAGATATCATAAAAAAGGGGCTTGATACTGCTGCTATTGAATCCGCAAAAAGCATAGATAAAACAGGAGCTATAAGTAATGTTGAAAGTACCACACCTGTAGGATATACCTATACCGATAAAAATGATCGCCACATTCCATCACTCGATGAAGTTTTTGACCTGGCCAGAAAATATCCCGGTAAAAAGATTATCCTTGATTGCAAAACCTCAAAGCCAGAAATAGCAGAAAGAATGGCACAACAGTTAACAGAATTATTTAAAAGATATCCTGACATGAAAGATCGCGTAATCCTTATGAGCCCGGAGAAATCCTGCCTCGATGCCATGAGGAAATTTATGCCCCCTGATTTTAATAATTACTGGCTTGATAATATGAATCTGAACAGCGGCGATTCCATTTCTTCTGACAAGAAAAATCCTCTTTATAATTCAAACGGATGTGATTATATAGCAATAGCGAAACCTGTCGATCCGAGAGCATGTTATGATTTCAATGATGTTATTGAGCAGATCAGGGAAGCACGCAGGAAAATAGATACCGATCGTGCTTATAAAAATAAAAAACTCTATGTATGGACATTAAACAGTAAAGATGAGATAAAAAGAGCCATAGAAGCAGGAGCAGACGGTGTTCTTACAGATAATTCCGATATGGCAAAACAGGCACTGGAAGAATACAAAAGAGAACATGGAGGAAAATTACCACGGGGCAATTTCGAAATCATAGCTCACAGAGGCGGGCCAAATTCAAAAGAAACACCGGAAAATACTCTGCCGAGGATGGAAATGGGCTTTCAGAAAAGTGATGCTATAGAAATTGACATCAGTTCATGTAAAGACGGTCTTATTGCATGGCATGACGGGGAGCCGGGCGATGTCACAGGACTCGGCAGGAATCTTGGACTGGAAACAGATAATGACTGGAGACCGACGTACCCGGACCTTTTCACTAAATACAGAGGTAAAGATATTTCCGAACTTACTATTGCAGAAGTAAGAGCAAACTACGGATACAGCCTGAAAAAAAATCAATGGCTTAATTTACTGGCAAAAGGACTTGTAGACACACTGATTATAACAGTAGACGGCGTAATAAAAGTCGGGAAAGACATATGGAATGGCATAAAATCAATAGGTACCGGTATATGGGACGGAGCAAAAAATATACTTAAAGGGAACATATTCCAGGGTATAAAATCAATAGGAGAAGGCCTGTGGAATGGTGTAAAATCAATTGGCAATGCCATAGTTGACGGAGTAAAAACTGTCGGCAAAGCAGTCGGAACGGCAGTAAAAGCTGTAGGAAAAGCAGTGGCAAATGTGGCAGAAAAAGCCTGGGAAGGAGTAAAGAGTATTTTTAAAGGCTGGTAGGCGAATGGTAAGAGCTTAAACAAAATGTGAGTAAAAATATTTCCGAAAAAATAGTTTTAAATTTTCCATGACGGCCGGTTCCTTATAAATATCTTCCAGGGAGTTTAATATGGTTTCGGTACAATCCGCATCATCTTCAGGGAATGAACCTTTTTTCCCGCAGGCAGGACAACCTCCGTTACAGACATTCCATACGGGGCAGCAGATACATTTCTCAGAAGGATTTCTGTACCGGATAGCTTTTAATAGATGATGGGTTTCCCATAAATGAACGAGATCATCACTGAATATATTTCCAAGCTTTTCTCTGACACGGCAGTAATATATATCACCTGTTACTCCGTTTACTTCAACAATTTCTGTTTTCCTGCAGTTACACATATCTGTGGCAAGTCCCCATAGACCTTTTAACATATTCGGCACATAAACAGGTAAAACATGAGCCAGAGGATCACAGAAAAAGAGAAGCCTCCTGTAGTGTCTTTTCCGTCCATGTTTTAATATATTCACAAAGGTTTCGATAAAACCGGCATTATAACTGATATTATAACATGCATTACCTTCATATACGGGACGGGAAAATTTAACTCCTGCCACACCAAGTTCCTGAGCCAGATTAAGTAGTAAAGGAGCTTCGTCAATATTAATACCCGGTAACAGAACCATATGCAATAAAATCCAGAAACCTGCTTTTTTCAGGTTTTTAATACCGCTGATAACCTGATTCCATATACCTTTACCACGTATTTTTTCATATGTATGTTCACATGAACCGTCAAGACTTACCTGTATAAAAGTGAGACCGGATTTTTTAAGGGATTTTGCTCTTTTACCATCAATAAGAGTGCCATTTGTAGCCACTCTGGTTAAAAATCCCATATGGACAGCCATAAATACAATATCTTCAAGATCATCCCTTACAAGAGGTTCGCCGCCACCTATGGTCAGATTATGTATGCCATATTCTCCATAAAATTCTCCGAATTTTTTGAATTTTTTTAATATTCCTTCAATCATGGCAGGAGTGGGCTCAGAAAAAACATCATATTTCTTCTGATAGCAATGGATACAATGAAGATTACATCTTTCTGTAATATTAATATGAAAACCATGCCGGGATATATGAAACACCTGCCCATAAGTACAGTACAAGATGATGTTACATTAATATTATATCATATAACAGCGAACCTTTGCAGGGGCAGCGAATCGCCCCTGCAGGTGAATACATAAACAAAATTGAAATAGAAAAACAGGTAAGTCCTTTTGAAATAAATATCTATATTGTTTTATAGAGTAAGTACAAAAAGTAATGTCGGAAAAAGATTAAGTAGCTATTTACCTATTGCGAGTATTTAGAGAAACTTTAGGACAAAACTCTTTAGAACTACTCTAAAGGAATTATTTGTAGTCTTTTATGCAAACTTTCAGTCTTAGTACCGCTCCAAATAAATTGGTATCCAATATTAGTAGCTGTTGTCATCCCCGCGAAGGCGGGGATCCATAAGCCTTTTCTCTGGATTCCCGCTTTCGCGGGAATGACAGATTAGAAACTTTTTGGGCACTATTTTACCTGTCTCGGTACTTAGTTTACATAAAATATATTCTTGAAATGTTTATTGATGCCCGGCGGGTAAGGTCTAGAGCAAGAGGAAAAGGAGAGCCTGTTGGATAATATGATCAGGCCTCTGACATATGAGGAATTGTTGATAATTTTTCATTTTAATCACATAGTTAAATATTTGTAAAAGAGTTTTCAATTTTCATTACCATCCTAATATATATGCAAAAATTAATGGTGCAACTATTGTTGCATCAGATTCTATAATATATTTAGGGGTATTTGCATGAAGCTTTCCCCATGTAATTTTTTCATTCGGCACAGCACCCGAGTAAGAGCCATAAGATGTAGTGCTGTCACTGATCTGGCAGAAAT
>CALARM010000733.1 GCA_937888925.1 uncultured Synergistia bacterium
CTGTGCTATTGAGCCCATGGTCAGTCGAAAAAACAGCCCTGACAGTCCCATGCCAGGTATGTAAATACCTATGCCGTTTATTTCCTGCTCGCCTTTCATTGTAATACTTGCAAAAGCCATGATAAGACCGAAGAGTAAACCTGTAATTACTGCTCCCGTCAGGGCAAGCACAGGGCTTCCTGTTTTAAAAGTTATGAAAAAACTGACAAAAGCTCCCACCATCATTATGCCTTCCACTCCCGGATTTAATACACCGCTTCTCTGGGAATACATTTCACCTGTGGAAGCAAGGAGAAATGGTGCGGAAAGCCTTACGCCTGCATTTAACAGGCCTGTCATTACACCTGTCTGTAATAGTTCGTTTTATAGTCGTGACGCGTAACGCGAGGACAATAACCGTAATTTGCCAGAGTTACTTCGCACCGTTCCTGACAAGAATATCTACGACATCATTGCATTCATACTCTTTTGCCAGTGCCAGTGGAGTTTCCCCTAGATTATCTTTAACATTGACATCTGCCCCTTTATTTATAAGAAATTCCACTAAGCAATTATAGCAATTGCACATCGAATACTTAAAGCTATTTACTATATAATTAAGTATGGAGATAAATTTAAAGATTTAGGAGAAGATTATTTAGATAAGCAGAATAGTACAAAAAAAGTGTCTATATTGAAGAGAAAAGCTGAATTACTTGGATATGAATTGATACAGAAAGCAGCATAATAATACAAGCATATTTATTAAGGAAGGTGATTATATTTGCAATCTTTTAAAGGTCGAGAGTGGTAACTGAAGCTATAAAGCGCGAGAACTAACAAGACATCTGTCAGTCGGTACAACAAAATGTTTGGCTCATAAAGAGACCACGTATATAAATCTCATACTTCCAACTGGCATATAAAAGATGCAATATCTTAAAAGACTTTACTTTATTTTCTTAACCAATAATCATATTCTCATATAAATTATTTTTTTTATTTACCTGAACTTCATTTATTTTCCAGTCCCCTTTTTCATTGATCATCCATATAGTTCCTGTATAAATACCTGTCTTATTCCCGTTTCCTGTATTATCTACCGAATACAATTCGATTTTAACTTCAGCCCTTTTCTCTGTCTGAGAGAGAATTTCCAGATCCCTTATGCCAATAGTGATATTGCTTTCCCAGTTTGAATAAAACTCATCGTAAGAATTAGCTGATTTCCACTCTTTACTCCTGCAATTATAAGCGTCTTTAAAATTTTTATTATTTATGGCAGTATAATGTTTATCCAGTAAATCTACGAGCGGCTGTCCATGAATTTTTTTCGAGTCACTCTTTCCCTGAAGACCATTTACAGGTTCAATCCATTTTACTATATGAAATCCCTGTTCATCACCGTTAACAACAGCCTTCCCAATATGAAGACTATCGCCTGTGATAGTGCCGCTGCCTGTATAAGAAAAAATCTCGACAGTATATTTCCCTTCAGTGGAAGCAGATATGAATTTATTTATCCATCTTTGTTTCTGGTTAATTATTGAACCGAGGTCATAGTTGACACTCCAGGAATAATTGCCGGAGCCTGCAGGTTTATCAAGAAGTGTGCCTCCCTTGACAGGAGAAAATCTGTTATTCTTCCAGCGAAGGATATCAAATGCCGGTGGACGGACATCTGATTGAGGCTGAGTTATAATTGCTTCAATAAAACCGTCTCCGTCAATATCACTTATTATCTGTGGAAGACTGGAGCCTGTTTCTGATACGCCGAAGACCATGGGAGAACCTATGTCGCCCCCTTCGGGACTCTCCCATATTTTTTCTCCATTTTTGTCAAGGACAATTAACTTTTCCCAGGAAGCATAATCATTGATTTTGTAAATTTTTGTCACAATCTGCTCTTTCTTCCCGTCGCCGTTCAGATCAATAGATGTGATATTACGGATATACCCGATCTTTCTATCTTCAGGGTGAACAATAAAATTTATGGAGACGATACAGAAGAACAGAATAAAGAGTTGTAAAATATTTTTTAATTTAACAGACAAAATCTTTGCCTCCCTTTCACTCTGAATTTACTTTTCTAAAGATTTTAAAGCTTCTTCTTTACCCTTTTTAGCTCTCATATAATCGGGGCTTATTGCTAATGCTTTATCAAACCATTTTATAGCATCTGCATATTTACCCTGTTTATATAAAATCTCACCTTTCGCAGTCATGATACTTTTATTTTCAGGATCAAGTTCCAGGCCTTTATCACAGTATGTTAATCCTTCTTCATATTTACCTTCTTCAGCCAGTACGAGACCTTTATTCTCCATGCCATCCAGGTCGTAAGGATCAAGTTCTAAAGCTCTGTCACAGTATTTCAAGGCTTCTTCCTGTTTGCCAAGTTTGCTTAATAAGAGTCCTTTGAATGAAATATTATAAGCTTTTTCCCCTTCAATTTCTATTGCTTTATCAATACATTTGATAGCTTCTTCATATTTACCGGAGTCGTATAAAATCCCTGCCTTGTTATACCAGGCCTCGATAAATTTGGGGTCAATTTCTATAGATTTATCGTAACATTTAATAGCTTCTTCATATTTACCAGAGAAGTAGTATAAATTCGCTCCCTTGATAAACCAGGCATAGGTTGATTCAGGGTCAATTTCTATAACCTTATCGTAACATTTAATAGCTTCTTCATATTTACCAATTTTTAATAAAGGCGATGCTTTGCCAAGCCAGGCATCGACATATTTGGGGTCAATTTCTATAGCTTTATCGTAACATTTAATAGCTTCTTCATACTTACCAGTGCTGTATAAAGCCCCTCCATTGTTATACCAGGCATTGACATGTTTTGGGTCAAGTTCTATAGCTTTATTATAACATTTAATAGCTTCTTCATATTTATCAAGGCAGGATAAAGTCCATCCTTTGTTATTCCAGGCATCGACATATTTGGGGTCAATTTCTATAGCTTTATTGTAACATTTAATAGCTTCTTCATATTCACCGGAGCAGGATAAAGTCCATCCTTTGTTATGCCAGGCATCGACATATTTGGGGTCAAGTTCTATAGCTTTATCGTAACATTTAATAGCTTCTTCATATTCTTCCTGTTTATAAAGGTCTTTTCCTTTCTCGTTCCACTCTTTAGCAGACTGTGCCATAACAAAGGTTACTGTTATTAACAGGAATAATACTATTGTTTGTACTTTTAAGAACATAAAAAAACCTCCTCTATCAATTTTCTTTATATTTCTCTCTTGAAAAACAAAAGTCCTCTTTTCGACTTCAGCCTTCTCTTTCAAAAACTTTCCCTAAAGCCGAAGGGCCTCTCGCCTTCCCTGTTACAAAGATAAGTGCAAGAATTGTAATGATATATGGAGCCATAACTGCATATTCATAGGGGATGCCGATATTAAGTACCTGGAGCCTCAACTGAAGGGCATCTATCATGCTGAATAAAAATGCTCCTGCCATAATGCCGAAAGGATTCCATCTGCCGAAATACACAGGAGCCAATTCAATAATCCACCCCGGTAGCATCATAAAAAATCATTATAGAATAAGAGTAATTTAAAGGTTTATCTGAAATAAACGATTTTTATAACAATTTATTACTCTTTAACAAAAGTAATTGAAAAAATATCATGTGTGATATATAATATAAATATGGAATGGGAAATAATTTTATATAAAAAAGAAAATGAAGACTGTCCTGTGTTAGATTTTATACAATCTCTTACTGCAAAAGAAAGGTCAAAGATAGAAAGAGAGATAGACTTGCTGGAGGAATTTGGTCTTAATTTATACTTCCCCCATACAAGAAAGATAGAAGGTGATAAATATAAAGGTTTATGGGAATTACGGATAAAATTAGCAACTAATGATTTCAGAATATTTTATTTTTTCTATAAAGATAAAAAAATTATATTGTTACATAGTATAAAGAAAAAGACTGATAAGACGCCTGTTAGAGATTTAGAAACTGCAAAAGCCAGAATGGAGAATTATATAAAAGTAAGGAGTGATAAAGATGAGATGGAGTGAAGCTAAAAAAATTATAAATTCAGATCCGGAAGTAATAAAGGAACTGGAAGAAAATGCCCTGGAATACGAAATAAAAAGGCAGATAATACAACTCAGGCTAGAAAAAAAATTAACACAAAAGAAATTAGCAGAATTAATAGGAACCAGGCAGGCAAATATTTCCCGACTTGAAACTGGAAAACATTTTAATTTTTCTATATGTTTTCTAAATAAAATTGCAAAAGCAACAAATAAAAAATTGAAAATAGAATTTGTTGAAGTTTAATGGTTAAGAAGAGAGCATTTTCTTTCACCACAGCCTCATGGCACTCCCCCTTCATTGTATCCGAAACTTCCTCATATCTCATAAAATAGATTGTCAGCTCACGATCCTTCTCTTTCAAAGACTTTCCCCAGAGCAGAAGGCCCTCTCGCCTTACCTGTTACAAAGATAAGCGCAAGGATTGTAATGATATATGGAGCCATAACTGCATATTCATAGGGGATACCGATATTCAATACCTGAAGTCTCAACTGAAGGGCATCTATCATGCTGAACAGGAATGCTCCTCCCATAATGCCGAAAGGATTCCATCTGCCGAAATAAACAAGAGCGACTGCAATAAACCCCCTTCCGCCCGCTATGTTATCCACAAATGCCGCTTCCTCCTGTCCTATCGTAAGAAATGCTCCTCCCAGGGCTGCAAGAACTGAGCCTGTTATGACACATATATATCTTGTCTTTTCTACGGATACTCCGATGGAATCTGCGGCATGAGGGTTTTCTCCTGCCGCTCTTATTTTTAAACCCCAGGTGGTTTTAAAGAGTATGAACCAGGAAAGAGGAACCAGCAGTAGTGCAAGATAGACCATGCAGTTCTGATTGAACAGGATCTCTCCTATAAAAGGTATTTTTGAGAGTAAAGGCACAGGGAAGGGGCTGAACCCTTTTGTCTGTGCTATTGATCCCATGGTCAGTCGGAAAAACAACCCTGACAGACCCATGCCAAGTATGTAAATACCTATACCGTTTATTTCCTGATCACCTTTCAGGGTAATACTTGCAAAAGACATGATGAGCCCAAAGATTAATCCTGTAATTACTGCTCCCGTTATGGCAAGCAAAAGATTGCCTGTCTTAAAGGCTATGAAAAAACTGACAAAAGCTCCTACCATCATTATGCCTTCCACTCCCAGGTTTAACACGCCGCTTCTCTGTGAATACATTTCACCTGTGGAAGCAAGCAGAAATGGCGCGGAAAGCCTTACACCTGCATTTAACAGGCCTGTCATTACCCCTGTCTGTAATAGTTCGTTTAACATATTTTTCACCTTTCACGACTCACCATCTTCAAAATCTTTTTCCCTAAAATATCACTGCTTGCCACAAAAATAACAATCAATCCCTGAATTACATAGACCATAGAGCCTGGAACTCCCATGGATCTCTGAAGCATATCTGCTCCTACAAGTAGTGAACCGAATAAAAATGATGCAGGTATACAGGCCAGCGGATGAAGTCTTCCGAAGAGTGCCACCACTATGCCGG
>CALARM010000734.1 GCA_937888925.1 uncultured Synergistia bacterium
CGTCTCCCACCTTTTCAAAACCTTCTTTTATTTTTTCCTGTTTGGATAAAGGATCGGAAGATGTATCTTTTGTACCTTTTGTATAAACTTCTCCTTGCGGTTTTGCTCCTTCCGTGCTTGATGCTTCCGTGGCAGTTTTATCCTGTTTTTCCTGGACTCTGTCAGCCTTTTGCATTTGCTGCGGAGTAACTGTTTTCACCTGAGGACTTGAAGTAATATCCATTAAATATCACCCTTTCTCTGTATTTTATTATTTAATTATAGATTGTTATGAAACTATAGTGTAATTCATAACTTATTAGAACGTACGTGGTCGTGACGCGTAACGCGTAACGCGTGACGGGTTTAATCCCTGCACATCACGCATTACGCTTTACGCATTACGAGGTAATTATTTATGGATAGCTATGAAACTAACTATAATTACAAAATATCCGGTGTTGTATTTACCGCTGGCAGCACTGAGCCTAATATTTACTCAATATCATATCTGCTTCTGACTTATAAATCACTTTCTTATTGGCCACTATTTTTCTGGCCATCTCCAGCTTTTCTTCTTTCGGAAGGGATCTGTTTTTATCCAGTTTTTCCAGGAGAGAATTGGTTTCTTTTATGAGTCCGGAAAGGTCTGAAAGTTCCTGCTGTAATTCCTGAGGAAGATTTTTTATGCCTCTTTCCATAAGAAAATACCAGCCAATTTTTTCTGTAAAATCTGCTGTTTTCTCCCTGTAAAGTTCACCTGTCATTGCTATATCCAGAGCATTTACAGGCCCCCATATGGAAAGTCCTGTCGAACCTTTCATCCTTACAGGGTCATGTTCTTCATTTATTACTGAATCTTCCAGAGATTTAACCACCAGTCCGGCAGATTCCTTTATTTTTTCATGAACTCCTTCCGTATTGATAATATTTTTCATTATATTACCCATGTCATGAAGCTGTTCACTGTAATGATGGGTATTGCCATTACCGTAATCTACTGATTTTTCTATGGCTCCGAAAAGCTGTTTATTTGTAATTCCATATGTTTCGCAAACCCGGACAAAGTCCGTGAGAGAACCTGTCAGAGAAGAAAGTTTGTTCGTGTCTATCGCAGAAAGAGTGGGATAACCGTGGGAATAGCTTATATTTAAAAGTTCCACCAGTTTTCCGCATGTCTCTTTATCTTCTTCTTTAAAAATTCTTATCATTTCTTTAAACCATGATCTGCTTTCAAACTTAAGAGAAAATAATTTTGTAAATTTTTCATCTTTTTTAAATACTTCAATTTTTCGGCCATTATCTTTATTTTTATTTTTATATGCTTCCACTATAGAAAAGGCAAATTTACAAGGGTCAAATCCTTCATCTTTTTTAAGAAGTTCTCCGAATATGAAATCAAAATCCCTGTTTGAAAGTGCATAAACAGGATTTTCCGAAGTAATAAGAACAGAGGCACTATCTTCCAGAGTGGTTACAGATTCTATGCTTCCCATAAGGCATGATTGAAGATAAAAAAGATCTATTTTATCATTATCTCCCGTTATTTTATTGCCCTCTTCCACGCCTTTCTTTATTGCATCCCCTATGTCGGAAGCAGTCATAGTGCGAAAACCTTTCCATGCATGGCCATGTTCCATAAGAACCACTGCATAATGTTTGCTGTTATAATGTTCCATGGCCCAGGTAATAAAATGCTCAAGATTTTCAGAGGAATTCATCATAGTGTCTTCAGGCAATGTTTCAACAAGGTCTGCTTTTTTTTCCTGAGAAATAACATATCTTCTGACACCTTTCCAATGAGGCATGGTAACAGGCCCCACAAGGTGTTTATCATCTTCATCAAGATTACTTTCCTTTAATGGTTCCGTACATCCTATCTGTAATATTATGTCCATATATTCACTGCTGCCGACTTCTGCCATATCCTGAAGAATTTTCATGGAGAACTCGTTCGGCATAGCCTGCTGGCTGTCAAGATAAAAAATTACTGAAAGTTCTTTTTCCTTTCTTTCACTGCTTGCCGAACATATGGCAATCATAGTAGCAAGGAATATTAACACAGTAGATAAAAATCTGATTGTCATAAAAATACCTCTTTCTTAATGCGTGACGGGTAACGGGTGGTTTCGTGATGCGTGATGCGTGACGCGTGACGCGTGGGTCGTAATGCATGTTTTCACCGGTACCGGGCGAACACAGTGGTTCGCCTCTACTCACTCTTCACTCTTCACGACTCACGATTTCCTTCCCTCTGTCTCTAAATGTCATCAAATCATTCAACAACAAATGGTCAGGCACAGAATAAAGCTCCTTTTTGTGTAATTCGCAGATAATGTCCAGGCCATGAGAAAGGTGCTTAACAGGACCTTTATAAATACTGTTTATTTCATTTAAATAGTTTTCAAGCTGCTCGTCTGAAA
>CALARM010000735.1 GCA_937888925.1 uncultured Synergistia bacterium
AAATCCTTTCAGAAAGGCTTTTACAGATGCGGCCACCTGGGACTTGCACTCAGGGTTCTCAGGACTTACAGTAAGCTGATGGTAGGAGGCAGAAGAACCATAGAAGGTATACTCAATACCGACAATCAGGAAGAATATTATCGCACAAAAATAAGACCCCGTATGCTGAGCCCTATAGGCAGATATTTTGCAGGCAACCCGTTCCAGCTTTCCTGCATGGGTATACATAAACACCAGATAGATCTGCTGAAAAAATTCAATTATGTCGATTTTTCCTCCTATGTGGAACATATTCTGGACAGTATGCTGGGAGGAGATATACCGGTAGACGATAATTATTTCCTCCATATGGTCATAATGGGCCGTTATTTAAACAGAGAAGTTGCACCGGGATATTTAAGAGAGAAAAATTTTGATATATTAAAAGAAAATATAGATAAAATAACCATCAAAAATATGTCTCAATATGATTTTCTCTCAGGAAGACCCGATAATTCGGTAACAAAATTCAATCTTCTCGACTCGGTAGACTGGATGAAAAAGGAACAATTTATAAATCTTTTCGATGAAATTTACAGGACAGGGACTTCCGAGAGTGTAATTATATTCAGAAGCGGTCTTTATAATTTTGTACTGCCCAGGGAAATAAAAGATAAATTTATATTCGACAAAGAAAAATCTATGATGCTTCACGAACAGGATAGAAGCGGTGTCTACGGAAGCTTTAATATATATTATCTGAACAAGTAATTTTAGTGAGTGGTGAGTAGTGAATAATTTACTATTTATCACTCTTAATTATTAGAGTGAAAAGTGAAAAGTGAAAAGTGAAAAGAACAGGAAATCATTTACTATTCACAATTCACTCTTCACCGATGAATAGTGAGTGTGTAAAATGTCTGATTCTACAATGGAAAATTATTATCGTTTTCATGCAGAAATTTATGATCTGTCAAGACCATTTTTCCTTTTTGACAGGGATAAAACGTCGAAAGAACTGGATATAAAAGAAAATGACATTGTGCTTGAGGTAGGGTGCGGCACAGGGGCCAATCTGCGTTATCTGTCTGAAAAAGCAGGTCAGGGAGGGCATGTTTACGGTCTGGACTGTTCTGAAAGTATGCTCAAAAAATCCAGAGAGAAAATTGAAAAATACGGCTGGACAAATGTTTCTCTCATACAGGAATATGCAGAGAAATATACTCTCGAAGAGAAAGCAGATTTAATACTTTTCAGTTATTCCCTTACAATGATTCCTGACTGGAAGGCAGCTCTGAACAATGCCATAGAAAATCTTAAAGACAGAGGAAAACTGGTTATTCTGGACTTTTACGTATGGAACAGATTTGGAAGCATGTTTAATATCTGGAAAAAATGGTTAAATATAAATCATGTAAATATATCTGATGAACCGGTAAAATATTTAAGAGATAAATCCAGAGATTTTAAACTCCTCGTTTTTCGGGGAGGATATAATTATAGACTGGAAGTTGCATTTTAATTAAATTAAAATTGGGTTTTGGGTTCCGGGTTTCAGGTTCCGGATTTCTAATCTCCCTGACCCAACACCCAAAACCTGACACCCAGAACCTTCATATGAAATAGTTATTTTTACTTCATTCCTGAGTTTTTGGATGAAATTTTATGAAAGTTAGTTTTGTCTTTTTTCTCCTTATTTTTCTGACCTTATTATTTATTCCTTCATGTAACAATTCTGACGTTTTTGATAAAAAAAACACAATTTTTTTGCCTCTCTATAGAAAAAATATTTCATTAAATCCTCTTCAGGCTTATGACAGTGAATCTGTTAAAGTAATAAGATTCCTTTTTGAGCCGCTCCTGGAAGTGAATTCTCATGGCGAGGTAATACCGAATATAATTCAACACTGGACATGCTCGTCAGATGGTCTTATATGGACTTTTACGATTAACAGACAGGTCTTAATGTCTGACGGAGAATGTATAAAGATAAATGATATTATTGCCACACTGAACTATCTCAGAGATACTGAAAAATCTCCTTTTTTTTCCGAGCAACTAAGGTCTGTAAATAAAATTCAAAGAGCAGACGAATATAGTTTTCATGTATTTATGAACGAACCATATTCACCTTTCCCGGTGATATTAACTTCTGTCTATCCTGTATCGGAACAGAGCATAGTAAAAAATTTAAAGAACCCTTCAGGTTGCGGTCCTTATATATTAAAAAATTTCAACGATAAAGCCATTTATCTTTCAAGAAATGAACATTACCGGAAAAATTCCGTTCATATAAAAAATATATGTTTCAGAATATATGTAAACGAGGAAGCTCCATGGCACGATTTTTTATCAGGTCAAATAGATTTAATGGATAATATTTCTGTGGAACAATATACTGAAATAAAAGACAGAGATTTTGT
>CALARM010000736.1 GCA_937888925.1 uncultured Synergistia bacterium
TTGAGTAGATTTAACAGTTGATCAGGATCCGGTCTTTTTAAAATATCATCCAAAATTCTCGCCTCATTTCACGGCAGAAATTTCATCAAGGGCTATATTAAGTTTCAAAACATTTACAACCTGCTGTCCTAAAAACTGATTTTCCGTATTTTTCTTTATTAAATTATTAACTGCTCCCTCGGAAAGTCCTCTGGCCTCAGCAACTCTTTTAACCTGTATCATAGCAGAGGCAGGACTTATATGAGGGTCAAGGCCGCTTGCGGAAGCAAGAACCAGATCGGCAGGAATCTTTTCACTGGAAGAGATTTTATTTTCCCCTTCTATCTGTTTTATACCGGCCTCTACCCGGTCGATTAGTTTTTTATTCGAAGGCCCGAAATTAGACCCCCCGGAACTACCTCCGTCATAATTTACCGCCGAAGGTCTGCCATGAAAATATTCAGGTTTTGAAAAATTCTGGCCGATAAGTTCAGAGCCTCTGATTTTACCATTTATCGTAACAAAACTTCCGTTTGCCTGATAAGGGAAAGCAATCTGTGCCACAGCAGTTATAGAGAAGGGATAAATAAGCCCTGTTATAATTGAAAATACTATAAATATCAAAAAAGATGTTTTAATCTCTTTAATCATAAACATAAACCTCCTGTGTTAGTTTTTATAGCAGTGAATTTACACTTTCAAATATATCACTCTCTGAAATTCTCCTAAGCCAGTTTTAATAAAATTACCAGTAAATCGATTATTTTTATGCATATAAAAGGCAGTATAAGCCCTCCGAGACCGTAGACTAATAAATTCATCCTGAGTAATGATGTAACGGATTTAGCCTCATATTTCACACCTCTGAGAGAAAGAGGAATAAGACAGGGAATAATTACGGCATTAAAAATAACGGCAGACAGAATGGCACTCGAAGGTGTTCCCAGATGCATAACATTCAGAATATTGAGTTCAGGATACTGAACTGCAAACATGGCAGGTATGATGGCAAAATATTTTGATACATCATTTGCCACACTGAATGTTGTAAGAGCCCCTCTGGTAATGAGTATCTGTTTTCCTATTTCTACAATATCCAGAAGTTTCGTAGGGTTCGAGTCAAGATCTACCATATTGGCTGCTTCCCTTGCAGCCTGTGTGCCTGCATTCATAGCTACTGCCACATCCGCCTGGGCCAGGGCAGGAGCATCATTTGTGCCATCACCGATCATTGCAACAAGATTTCCGTCTGTCTGATATTTCCTTATCATAGAGAGTTTTGTTTCAGGTTTTGCCCCTGCCAGGAAATCATCAAGCCCTGCTTCTGCAGCTATTGAGGCGGCAGTAAGAGGGTTATCACCTGTAATCATTACAGACTTGATACCCATTTTTCTTAACTGTGCCAGCCTCTCCCTGATACCCATTTTTACTATATCTTTCAGCCTTATAATGCCTAAAACCATGTTATTTTCAGAAATCACAAGGGGAGTATCTCCGTTTTTCGCAACATCATCTACTCTGTTTTTTACCTCTTCTGAAATATTACCGCCGCCGGATTTAACAAATTCTTCAATGGCATCAATCGAACCTTTACGTATTTTTCTGTCCTTAATATCAACTCCGCTCATTCTACTCTGAGGGGTAAAAGGTACAAATACAGCTCCTTCGGGTACTCTTATATCACTGCCTTTTGTACCTGTTTCTTTCTTACATAAAGTAATAATACTCCTTCCTTCAGGTGTTTCATCGGAAAGGGATGAAAATAATGCTGCTTCCAAAACCCTGCTCTGTTCTATCCCGTCAGAAGGTATAAATTCGGAGGCCATTCTATTTCCAAGGGTAATAGTTCCGGTTTTATCAAGGAGAACTATATTCACATCACCTGCAGCTTCGACTGCTCTGCCGCTCACGGCAATAACATTATACTGTAACAATCTGTCCATACCTGCTATACCGATAGCGGGAAGAAGTCCTCCGATAGTTGTCGGCATCAAACATACAAGAAGTGCTACAAGGACAGGAACGGCTATTTTAACACCCATATAGCCTGCTATGGCAGGAATGGTAAACACAACAACTATAAAAAGAAGTGTCATAATTATAAGGAGAAGTTCCAGGGCTATTTCATTCGGCGTTTTCTGCCTTTTTGAACTTTCAACCATTTTAATCAGATTATCCATAAAGGTTTCTCCCGGGTTGGAAGTTATTTTTACTTTAATATTTCCCGAAAGCAGTTTCGTTCCTCCTGTAACACTGCTTCTGTCGCCCCCTGACTCTCTTATGACAGGAGCGGATTCTCCTGTAATGGCAGATTCATCCACAAGGGCAGTTCCTTCTATAATCTCACCGTCTCCCGGTATGATTTCTCCTTCTTCTATAAGAATAAGATCATCTTTTCTTAAAGACAAGGCCGAAACTTTTTCTATTGTATTACCGGAAAGAAGCTTTTTTGCAAATAGTTCACTCCTGGCCTTTCTGAGTGTTTCTGCCCTTGCTTTACTCTGAATCTCTGCAATGGATTCTGCGAAATTTGCAAATATTATGGTAAACCATAACCATATACTGACCTGAAGATTAAAAGAAAATTTTTCACCTGAGAATATATTACAGAAAACTATTACTGTTGTTAAAATAGAACCTATCTCCACTATCAGCATTACAGGGTTTCTCTTTAATGTCAGCGGGTTAAGTTTCTTAAATGCTTCCTTTAAAGCTTCCATTAATAAACCTGTTTGAAATATAGTTTTTTTCTCTTTTTTCATAATAATTCACCTTATTATAGCTGTCAGCTATGGGCTATCAGCTATCAGATTTTCGGCTGACTGCTGACCGCCGACTGCTGATTGCTAAAATACCAATCCTTTCTGCATAAAAAGATATTCAAGCACTGGCCCCAGGGCAAAGACAGGTAAAAATGTTAAAGCTCCTACTATTAAAATTACAGATGCAAACATAATTACAAAAATTATGCTGGTAGTGGGAAAAGTTGCAGAACTTTCGGGAACTATCCTTTTTCCTGCAAGTGAACCTGCAACGACAAGGCCGGGAACCAGAGTGGCGAAACGGCCTGCAAGTATTAATAAGCCGATGGTCAGATTATAAAAAGGCGTATTTGCATTGAGCCCTGCAAAAGCAGATCCGTTATTGCCGGCACCGGAAAAATATGCGTAAAGTATTTCCGACAGGCCATGAGTAGACTGATTATTAAGGGAAGAAAGACCTGCAGGTACAGATAAAGCAACAGCAGACAATATAAGTACAGAAACTGCAGATACCAGAATCCCTGCAGCAGCCATTACGACATCGAGAGCACCGAGTTTTTTGCCGAGAAATTCAGGTGTTCTTCCAATCATTAACCCTGCAATGAACATAGTTATTACTATATAAAAGAATATTCCAATCAGACCCACGCCAAGGCCTCCAAACAGAACCTCCCCTATACCCATATTAAACATATATATAAGAGGAGTGAGAGGTAACAGGCTGTCATGCATGGAGTTTACGGAACCGTTTGATGTACAGGTAGTCATATGTCCCCATAAAACGGAATGCATAATGCCAAATCTGACTTCTTTTCCTTCCATATTCATTCCACCGGAAACACCGAGCTTTGCAAGTATGGGGTTTCCCTGAAACTCTGAACATAATGCCAGGGAAAGACCGAGAATAAAAATTATCATAACTGCCCAATAAATTGCCCATGACTGTTTACTGTTATTAATCATAAATCCAAAGGCAAAAAGGAGAGCAATCGACAAAAATATTATGGAAAAGACCTCGACACTGTTAGTTAAACCATCGGGATTCTCAAAGGGATGAGAAGAATTTGCATTAAAAAAGCCTCCTCCGTTTGTTCCCAACTGTTTTATGGCAATCTGTGATGCAACAGGCCCGACTGCTATTGTCTGATTGTTTCCTTCAAGAGTCCGGGCTGTTATGTAAGGACTCAGAGTCTGAGGAACACCCTGTAAAATCAGAATAATGGCAACAACTACAGAAAGAGGAAGTAGAATATAAATTGTGGAACGTGTTAAATCAACCCAGAAGTTCCCGATATTTTCCGTTTCTTTTTTTATGAATCCTCTTATCATTGCAAGAGATGCAGCAATACCGACTGAGGCAGAAAGGAAATTTTGCACTGTGAGGCCGAGCATCTGAGTGAGATAACTCATTGTAGTCTCTCCTCCATAAGACTGCCAGTTGGTATTTGTAACAAAGGATATAGCAGTATTAAGTGCCGTATCCCATCTTACGCCGGGAAATTTCTGCGGATTAAGAGGCAAATAGCCCTGCATTAACTGTAACAGAAATAAAAAAGCTATATTCATAAAACTGAAAAATACTACTGAAAAAGTATAAGTTTTCCAGTTCATTTCCTCATATTCATCTACAGAACATAAAGAATATATGAAATGTTCCACAGGTTTTAACACCGGTGTGAGAAACGTTTTCTCTCCGTTAAAAACCTGTGCCATATATTTACCTGTCATAAAACCGGTCATTGTAAGAACTGCCAATAATATAGGAATATATATCACTTCGATTATCATAATAATATCCTTTCTTTTCCATTAAAAAATTCCATTAAAAAAATACAGGCCAGAAGATACTAAAATTCTGCTGTCCTGGTTCAAA